>JBDTZX010000161.1:0-26861 GCA_040004895.1 Rhodanobacter sp.
GTGGTCTTGCCGGCATTCATCGCCGAATAGTAGAAATAAAGTTTGGCCATGGCCGTTTGTTCATGTCGTGACCGTGCATGGTAGCGCGAGCGCCGCTGAACGCCTCCCTGCATGCAGGGGAGGCCCGGAGGGGCCTTGCGGGAAGTTCAAGACAGACAGTACCCCTCAGCAACCCTCCCATGCTTGCGCAGAGGAGGGAGCAGACTCACGCCTTGTCCAGCGGCGTGGTGCCACCACTGAATTGCAATTGCGCCTGTTCCAGTCGGTAGGCGCGCTCGTTGCGCCAGCGACGCCAGTCGAGCAAACCGCAAAACCCGTAAACCAGCTTGAACAGCTGCAATCGCCACAGCACCGCTGGCGTATCGAAAAGGTCACCCGCCAGCATCGAGATCACGCCTTCCTCCAGCCGCCAGACATTGCGCGGCTCGCGAAACATCTGCTGCATCACCGGCCCGTTGAAGCGATAGATGAAGAACGAGAAACGGGCCATGCCGGAGCGTTGGCGCTTCTCCAGCTTGCGCAGCAGCGATACTTCGCGAGCAGGTTCGCACAGGGCCGCATCGACCACCTTGGCCGCCTGCTCCGCGCCGCTCATCGCCAAGTAGACACCGGAAGAAAACACCGGATCGAGAAACGCGAACGCGTCGCCTACCAGGATCCAGCCCGGTCCGCCCATCTTCGTCGAATCATAGGAGTAGTTGCCGGTGACGCGCACTTCGTCGCCAATCAGTTCGGCATGCTGCAGGCGCTGCCACAACGCCGGGCTTTCCTTCAGCGTATCCAGCAGGAATTCGACCGTGCGGCCCTTGCGCTGCTTGAGATACTCCGGCCGACATACCGCGCCCACGCTCATCACGCCATCGGGCAGCGGGATCATCCACATCCAGCCGTGCGCGAAATTGTAGATGCTGATATTGCCGGCGTCTTCGCCAGCGCGTGTTTCGGCGCCGTGGAAATGGCCGAAAATCGCCGCGCTCTGATGCTGATCGTTCTTGCGCCGCAATTTCATTTTCGCGGACAGAAACGCATCGCGCCCGCTGGCGTCCACTACGTACTTCGCCTGGATCTGGTAGGAGCGGCCGCCGTCGGTACACACGTCGAGCACGGTCTCGCGTGGGCCTTTCTGTTCAACCTTGACGACCTCATGTCCTTCGCGCGCATCCGCGCCGCTTTCGCGCGCGTGGTCGTAGAGCATCTTGTCCAGATCCTGCCGCCATACCTGGTATGCGTGTGGTGGACTGTCGCCGATCGCGCGTGCAAAGGCGTAGGTGTTGTAGCCACGCTCGTTGTTCGCCTCGAAATCCGCGCCGGCCTTGAACACGCCGAGCGCACGCACCTTGTCCAGCACACCCAGCCGTTCGAACACCGGCAGGTTCATCGGCAGCAGCGACTCGCCGATGTGAAAGCGCGGGTGATGCGCCTTCTCCAGCGCGATCACCCGGTGTCCGCGTCGCGCGAGCAGCGTGGCGGCCGTACTGCCACCCGGGCCGCCGCCGATCACCAGTACGTCGCACTGCTCCATGGACTGTTCCGTCATGCCTGCTCCTGATCGCGCCGCCGAATTGGCGCCGCTTGCTACCGCTGGATTATGGCGCAGAGCAGCCAGCTTGCCAGAGGGGCTCTGTTACCATCGACCGCCATCTTCCGCAGCCGTCGATCCATGCTCAATCCGCAACAACTGGCCGCCGTCGAACATTGCGACAGCCCGCTGCTGGTGCTGGCCGGCGCCGGTTCGGGCAAGACCTCGGTAATCACCCAGAAGATCGCCTACCTGATCGCCCGGAAAAAGCTCGCACCCGCAAAGATCGCCGCCATCACCTTCACCAACAAGGCTGCGCGCGAGATGCGCGAGCGCGTCGCCAGGCTGGTCAGCGAGGAAGAGGCGCAGGCACTCACCGTGTGCACGTTCCATGCGCTGGGGCTGAAATTCCTGCAGATCGAGCATGCCCGCGCCGGCCTGCGTCGTGGCTTCTCGGTGCTCGACGCGGACGACAGCGGCAGCATCATCAAGGAGCTGGCGCCGAAGGGTGTGAAGAACGACGTTCTGTCCGGCATCCGCAACCTGCTCGGCCGCGCCAAGAATGGCGGGCTCTCGCCGCAGGAAGCTCTCGCCGCCGCACGCAGTCCGCGCGAACTGGAAGCGGCAACGATCTACGAGATGTACCAGCAACGGCTGACCGCGTTCAATGCAGTCGATTTCGATGATCTGATCCGGCTGCCGCTGCGCATTCTCGAGAGCGATGCCGAATGCCGCGACGCGTGGCGCGAGCGCTTCCGTTACCTGCTGGTCGACGAATACCAGGACACCAACGATGCGCAGTACCGGTTGCTGAAAGTGCTGACCGGGGAGCGCGGCGGGATCACCTGCGTGGGTGACGACGACCAGTCGATCTACGCCTGGCGCGGTGCCAATCCCGAGAACATCGACCAGCTCGGGCGCGACTGGCCAAGCCTGCGGGTGATCAAGCTGGAGCAGAACTACCGCTGCGGCAAGCGCATCCTGCGCGCGGCCAACCAGCTGATCGCCAACAATCCGCACCTGCATGAAAAGAAGTTGTGGAGTGAGCATCCCGAAGGGGCGCCGATCCGCGTGATCGAATGCAAGGAGGCCGAGCACGAGGCCGAACGCATCGCTTCGATTGCCACCACGCTGGCGGAAAAGCACAAGGCGCGCTGGCACGACATCGCGATTCTCTATCGCGGCAATTTCCAGGCACGGCCTCTGGAAAAAGCCTTCCGCCTGGCGCGCGTGCCGTATCACCTTACCGGTGCGCTGAGCTTTCTCGACCGCGCCGAAGTGAAGGACCTGCTCTGCTACCTGCGTCTGCTGACCAACCCCAGCGACGACGCAGCGTTCCTGCGTGTGGTCAACGTACCCAAGCGCGAGATCGGCGCGACCACGCTTGAAAAACTGGGGCAACTCGCGCAGCAGAATCACAGCTCGCTGCTCGACGCCGCCCGCAGCGACGGCGTGTTGCGCCAGCTCACGCCTCGCCCGGCAGCGGCGCTGGCATCGTTCGCCGGCCTGCTCGATGAATTGCGCAGTGCCTCGCTGCACCAGAATGCCGCCGACCTGGTGGAAACCATCCTGCAACGTACCGGCTATGCGGTACAGATCGCAGCCAGCACCACCGATGCGGCCATGCGTGATCGCAGGCTCGGCAATCTCAAGGAACTCGCCGACTGGTTTCGTGCGATGCAGAAGGGCGGCAACAGCGCCGGCGATCTCGCCTCGCAACTTGCGTTGCTGAGTCATGCCGATCGCGACGATCCCGGCAACGCGGTGCGCATGATGACACTGCACGCAGCAAAAGGGCTGGAGTTCCGCTTTGTCTTCATCGTCGGCTGCGAGGACGGCACGCTGCCACACGAAGGCGCCATCGACGAAGGCCGCCTAGACGAGGAGCGCCGCCTGATGTACGTCGGCATCACCCGCGCAAAGGAACTCCTCACGTTGTCGTGGTCGGCGAAGACGAAGCGCTACGGTGATGTGCACAGCAACCAGCCCAGCCGTTTCCTGCACGAACTGCCGCAAGCCGACCTGCATTGGCAAGGCAAGGATCCGGAGGCCGACAAGGAAGCCGTGCGCGACAGCGCCGAATCGCACATGGCGCGGATCAAGGCGATGCTGGCGAGCAAGGGGTGATGGCCGTCGTCCGGAAATTTGACTGCCAATCGCTGTGTCTTGCAGATTGGATATCCTCCAGACAACAGACGGTCGTGCCCTGCTCTTGGCAGGCTTGTCTCAAACAAGCAGAAGACAGAGGCAGTGAACAAGTTGATGAATGATCCCAACCGGATTTACGCGCAGCTGATTGCCGCCTTCAACCAGCGTGAATGGTCCGCTGCGCAGAATCTCGCCACACAGATGCTCGCGATCGTGCCAAGACACCCTGAAACCCACTACATCGCGGGAATAAGCGCACTCGAGCTGCAGCAGATACCTCGCGCGCTGGAGATGTTGCGTAAGGCGACAATCGTCAGACCGGACAATGCGGAATATGCCGTGCAGCTCGCAAAGGCTCTCACCATCGGCAGGCGGAATCGGGACGCGGCCGTGGCTGCGGATCAAGCACTGGCCCTTGCACCAAGGGATCCTCGCCAGCTCGATATGCTTGGCGTCGTCTATTCGCAGATCGGTATCTATGACTCTGCCGTCTCCACGTTTCGCTTGGCGTCCGAAGCAGCTCCCCGGCATGCCGCCTACCGCTACAACCTCGCGACGGCGCTCGTCGCAGCGGGCGATTTAGCGACCGCAGAAGTAGAACTCGAACGGTGCATTTCGCTCGATCCACGCTATTGGCGTGCACATCTGACGCTGTCCCAGCTTCGGCGGCAGACGCCGGAAAGCAACCACGTGGAGCGTCTGGTTGAGCTGATCGCGCAAGTGCAAAGCGATCCTCCCGACACCGCAGGCCTAGTGTGCATGAACATGGCCATGGCCAAGGAGTATGAGGACCTTGCCGACTATCCACGAGCCTTCGACCATCTCGTCAAGGGCAAGCGCGCCGGCGGTGCAAATCGAGACTATTCCATCGGTAAAGACGCAGAGCTCTTCGCCATCATCTCCGAATCGTTTCCGGCTCCAGCGGCTGCGGCAGATGGCTATGCCACGGATGAGCCGATCTTCATCATCGGCATGCCGCGTACCGGAACAACGCTGGTCGAGCGTATCGTCTCGAGCCATCCGGATGTCCATTCCGCCGGGGAGCTACTCAATTTCGGGATGGTGCTGAAGAATCTTTCCGGAAGTCGCACGCTTGCGCTGGTGGACCGCGACACCATCGAACGCTCGCGAGACATGAATTGGCACCAGCTGGGTGAATCTTATTTGAGCAGTACGCGCCCCACTACTGGCCAGAAGCCCCGATTCATAGACAAATTGCCACATAATTTCATGTACGCGGGTTTCATCGCCAACGCCCTTCCGAACGCAAGGATCATCTGCCTGCGGCGCAATCCGATGGACACCTGCCTCAGCAACTTCCGGCAGCTTTTTGCCCCGAAATCGCCTTATTTCGACTATTCGTTCGATCTGATGGACATTGGGCACTACTACCTTCTTTTCGACCGGCTGATGGCGCACTGGAAGCAGGTGCTCCCGGGACGCATCATGGAAATCGACTATGAAACCTTGGTAGATTCGCAAGAAGCGAAGTCGCGCGAACTCCTCGATTTTTGCGACTTGCCGTGGGATGAGGTGTGTATGAATTTCGAAAGAAATCCTGCACCAGTTGCGACGGCCAGTGCCGTCCAGGTGCGCGCTCCCATATATCGCAATGCGCTGGAACGCTGGCGGAAATACGAACCGCAACTTTCCGATCTCCATGACCTGCTGAGCAAGGCGGGAGTGATGCCCGCATCGTGATCATTCATTCGCACACGGATCTTCGCGGATGAATCCACACGACCCATTGGATTCGCCGAACTCACTGATGGCGGACACGGCCGATATCTACGACGACGCGATTGCTGCTTGTGGGCGCCGCGAATGGACGCGTGCGCTGCGGATGGCATCCGAATTGCTGGTCCGGGCGCCAGGACATGCCGGTATCCACTATATCGCTGGTGTCGCCTGCGTCGAGTTGGGACGCGCGGCACAAGCTGTTGGCTTCCTACGTCGCGCCACCACACTCGATTCCACGCGCCCCAGCTTCGGTGCGGCTTACGCAAAAGCTCTGATGCTGTCGGGCGATCGCGACTCTGCCGTGCGGGAGGCCGATCGCGTGGCCAATCTTCTCGACGCTTCCGCGGCGCTCGATACCTTGGGCATGATCTACGCTCTCGCGCACGCGCATCAGAAGGCCGCTGCCATGCTGAAGCGTGCCGTTGCTGCGTCGCCCGACAATGCGATTTGTCGGTTCACCCTGGCGACGACACTGATCTTCCTTGGGGACACAGCGGGCGCCGAAATAGAGCTTGAGGCATGCCTGAGGTCAAATCCGGACTACTGGAAAGCCTATCTGGCCCTTTCCCAGCTGAGACCCCAAAGCATCACCAACAATCATGTCGAGAGCCTGGAATCGGTGCTGGCCAGACAGGCCGCTGACAACGCCGAAGCCGCCATGTATCTCCATTTGGCGCTCGCCAAGGAATGCGAGGATCTGGCCGACTACCAGCGTGCATTCAGCCATCTGCGCAGAGGCAAGCAGGCCGGAAGTATTGGCCGGCGATATGTGTTCGAGCGCGACCGAGAGCTGTTTGACTCGATCATCGAGGCGATCCCGGTTGGTCAGCGGGCTGACATCGGCCATCCGACGGCCGAGCCGATCTTCGTGATCGGAATGCCGCGAACCGGCACCACACTGGTGGACCGCATCCTCTCCAGCCATCCCGATGTGCAGTCAGTCGGCGAGCTCCTGAACTTTGCCGTGGCCGTCAAGCAGCAATCGGGCAGCAGAAGCCCAGCCCTGATCGATCCCGACACCATCGCAATGTCACGCCACCTCGATTGGTACGGGCTGGGCAAGTGTTATCTGTCGAGCACGCGTCCGGCAACCGGCCGGCACCTCCGCTTCGTCGACAAGATGCCGCACAACTTCCTCTACGCCGGACACATAGCCAGGGCCCTTCCCCAAGCTAAAATCATCTGCCTGCGACGCAATCCCATGGATACCTGCCTGAGCAATTTCCGGCAATTGTTCGCAGCCGACGCACCATTTTTTGGATATTCGTTCGACCTGCTGGACACCGGCCGTTACTACTTGCTGTTTGATCAGCTGATCGCGCACTGGCGTCAGGCTCTGCCCGGGCAGTTTCTGGAAATGGACTACGAAGAGCTGGTGAACATGCAGGAAGTGGCCTCGCGAAAATTGATGTCTTTTTGCGGTATTGCATGGGACGAAGCTTGCCTGCATTTTGAAAGAAACGCTTCCGCCGTCGTTACCGCCAGCGCCATACAAGTACGCAGTGCGATGTATCGCGATGCCATGGATCGCTGGAAAAAATACGGATCACAGCTGGATGAGCTTCATGAGCTGCTGGCCAGCGCTGGCGTGATTCGGACCGAAAGTCGTTAGTTGTCTGTGGAGAAGCGGTCGCGCGCTACCGGACTTCCACCGGGCAATGCCTCCAATAAAAGAAACGGCCCACACAGGCGGGCCGTTTCTTTTATCTTGGACGAACTATCAGTCGCTCGAACCGAACTTGTAGTTCGCTTCCAGAAACATCGCCCGACCATAAACGTTGTAGTTGTCGGTGTTGTACGGAACGGTCGTGAAGCCATCATAGCTGTGATCAGCCGGCGGCATTCTGTTGAACAGATTGTTGACGAGTAACGATACGCCGAGGTTCTTCGCCGGATTGTAGGTAACGCTGGCGTTGTACACGATCCACGGCCCCACCTTGCCGGTACCCGGCAATTCATAAGTGTCGTTGGAAGACGCAAGATTGTTGGGCGTACGACCATACCGGTTCACATAGAGCGTGGCGGTCCACTCGTTACGCAACCACGTGACGGATGCATTTGCCTTGGTCTTGAAGTCCGTGCTGTAACCGGGATGACGCAGTACATCCACCTTGTCATCGCCCGGGAAAGCCTGAGTCGTATGCCTGAGAACATCTGAGTAGGAAGCGTCGAACGACAACTTGCCGAGGCTTCCGATGCCTTGGATATAGCCGAAATCGGCGGTCACGGCATTGACCAATTCATTTGCCGTATTGAGCTTGGGCTGGATGATCTCGTTGATGCCACCGAGAAAGCCCCCACTAGCCGGACCGCGCTGGATCTGTGCGAAGGCGTTGAGGCAGGTCGGCGAAGTCGGATTGATCGTGCCGATATCGCAGAGGTACTCATTGCGGGACAACTGATCCGCACTTTGCGGCGTGACCTCGTTGTTGATGTTGTAATGGTAGTAATCGACATTGACGTGCAAGTTGTCCAGCGGGGAAAACACGAAACCGTAGCTCCACACCTTGGCGGTGATCGGCTTCAGACCAAGTACGCCATAAGTCGTGCCGTGGTACTGCACGCTTCTGTATTTGTCCGAGCAATCGGCAATGTTCACGCCGCCATGCCCTTCGCGAGCACAGTTGGCATAGTCGGTGACAAAATTGTAGAAACCGCTGACACCTTGGTTGGTATCTGCCAAGGTGGGCACCTTGAACGCGGTGCCGTAGCGCCCGCGCAACAGCAGCATGTCGAACGGTCGGTATTCCAACCCGAGGTTGTAGGTCCCGTGGTGCAGCGTATTACCTTGGGTCTTGTAGCTGTCGAATCGACCGGAAGCATCCAGTGTCAATTGGCTCAGCAGTGGCACGCGAAGCTCGGTGGTGGCTGCGTAACGCGTGCGGTGCGCGCCACCCGGCGTCGCGCTGGAGTTGGTGAATCCGGGAATAAGCAGGCGCGGATCCGGAGTGGATGCCCAGCCCTCGTTGCCGCCTTCAATCACGGCTGCGATACCGGCATCGCCGGCACCCATGTTGAACAAAGCCGTGTTGGTCACCTGGGCACGGAGCAGATTGTCCCACGTCTTTGCCCGGCTTTCGGTGTACCCGCTGAAGGTGTCGTACTGCGCCGGAGTCAACGGCGTGTAGAAATTGCTGTAGTCCGGAGTGAATACCGGATACCCGTAGTACGTACCATGTTGCGGACCGGTGACATGATCCTGAAAGAACTGATTCTTGGCGTCGGTGAAAAAGACCAGGTCGCGGTTCAAAATCTTGTCATCGGAATGCATGAAACCTAGATCGTAGTCCCAGTTCGACTGGCCAAACGTGCCCTTGGCTCCCAGTGAGAGCATGTAGGAGTTTTCGGTCTGCTTGCTGGCTTTCCGGGTGTAACCGCCGATTTCCTCTGGCGCGAATGTATGTTGCAGCAAGATGAGATCCTGAAGATTGGGGTCCCAGAAATAGTTTTCCGTCGGGCTGTTGCCCTTGCTCGTTGACCAGAAATTCGTGCCATTGCCAGGGCTGTATCTCTGCTCTTCGTAGTTGTACAGAAGGTCACCGTAGAGCTGCAGGTTGTCGCTCACGTCAAACGTGTTGTGGGTGTAGAGGTTGGCTGTCTTGTCGTCGTTGTTCAGCGTGGCGTAACCGGGACTGTAGAGTGATCCGCAATAGTCACCGCGGCCAGCACGGTTGTATTGCTTGATCGTGCCACCGTATTCGCCACTGACGCGGGAGCAATTGTCAGCACCATCGAAGTGATAGCCATCGAAGGCACCAAGGAACAAGTAATCGCGAGCGGCGATGGGGGCGGAGGTGCCCTGACCATAGAACGTCTTGGTGAGATCACGATCGCGCGTATAAATCGGCTGGTTGTTCTCGAACTGCACGCCGACCAACGAGGTGAATTTACCGACACTGAAACTGTCAGCGAAACTGATGCGGCGATTCGCACCGCCACCGTCCTTGTACCAGCCGTAACGGACATCCAGCGTAGGCGCATCGATGTGTTTTTTCAGCACGATGTTGACCACGCCGGCAATGGCGTCCGATCCATACAGGGACGACTGGCCGCCGGGCAGAATGTCGATGTGGTCGACCATGTCGGCGGGAATACCGCTGATGCTGTTAAACGCATCACTGCCGTTGTAAAGGCCAGGGAAGTTGCCCATCGGTCGCCCGTCGACCAGATACTTGGTGAAGCTTACCGACAAGCCGAACAGGCTCAGCGTCTTTGCACCCGGCGTGAACGAGTTGGTGTCCTGCGGCCCCTGCACGCTGCCGGTGGCGAAGGAGGACTGCTGCAGCGCTTCGGCCACGGTGGCAAAGCCCTTGGCCTTGATATCCTGGGCGGTGATCGTGGTGATCGGCGTCGCCGTCTCGATCGCTGTCTGTGGAATCAGCGAACCGGTAACCGTTACGGCCTCAAGCTTCTTTGCTTTGGTGCTGCTCGGTGATTGATCGGTGCTCTGCTGCGCCGCATCCGACTGCGTCGACTGCGCGTACGCTGAGGTGTAGCCAAACGCCAAGGCCGCCACGACGGCCGCCGCAATTTTGGACTTGATCATTTTTACAGAACTCCCCTAAAAGTTTTCGCAACTAGGTTGAACCCACCGGGAGGCGGCTGGATGATCGTCAGAAACCAGCATCCTGTATGCGTTAACCAACACTTCCCTGCTGATTGATCGATTCATGACTGAGTCAGTTCTAGCACGTTAGATAAAAGGCCCGCAACGATTTTTCAGCGCGAACCGTAGGTTTTTGCAACCTTATGTCCATACGTATCCAACTGAGCCTGCTGTCTTTTTCAGAGCCTGGCATCGTGAACTGACGCGACAAGCCAGCGCAACCGTAAGTTCTTGTCGTGGCGTGTGAACCTGCGAACGACGATCTGAAACCCGGAAAATGGCAGGTCGATCGCGGAAACCACCACCATTCCAGATCGACCATCACAACGATCAGCACGGCAAGATCACCCGGTTGCTGTCGACTACTGCTCAGTCAGTGATGCCTGCCAAGATTGCGCCAGCCCCGATGGCGGTGATCCGTGGCATGACGGTAGTTACTTAGTCCGAACTCAATGGCGCATGTTCCATTCTCCGCTGTGAGGGACATGCCGAGATGCGTTCGCGATGGCCAACGACGGTGCCGCCAGCGACAGCCACCAGCACCAGCGCCGGTCATAGGGTCGGCCGGAGGGTGCATTCTGGCGAATCACGCGGGCAACCTGCGAGCCGGCACCTACAACAAGCGCTCGGCTTCCAGTTCGCTCTTCAGATAGGCGTAATAGATCGGCGCGGCAATCACGCCAGCGAGGCCGAACGCCGCTTCCATCAGCACCATGGCGATCAGCAGCTCCCATGCGCGCGCGTGGATTTGCGTGCCGACGATGCGCGCATTGAGAAAGTATTCGAGCTTGTGGATGAGTACGAGGAAACCCAGCGCGGCGATGCCCACACCGAGGGACACCGAAAGCGCGGCGATCGTCACGGCGGTATTTGACAGCAAATTGCCCACCACCGGCAGCAGACCTACGACGAAGGTCAGCACCACCAGGGTCTTCGACAGCGGCACGTGGATGCCGAACAACGGCAGCGCACCGAACAGGAAGATGGCGGTGAACACGGTGTTGATCGCCGAAATCTTGATTTGCGCGAACACGATATTGTGGAAGGCCTCGGCCAGTCGTTGCGAGCGCTGGCCCAGCATGGCGGCGAGCGGTCCCACCTGATGCGCTGGCCGGGCACGACTGAGCGCGACGATCGCACCGAGCACCATGCCGATGATGATGTGCACAAAAACCCGCGCGGTTTCCTTGCCCATGTGTTGCAGACTCAGTGCGTGCTTGTGGGTGAGGTCCAGCGCCATGACGCGCAGCTCTTCCACGCTGTCCGGCAGTGAGCCCACGATGGCCGCCGGCAGTTGCTGGCGCGCCTTGTCCACCAGCGGCATCAGCTGGTTCTGCCACAGGTCCTCGGGATTGCCGATCTCGTTGCGGAAAAAGCTGATCGCCCCGAGGATCAACAGGATCAGCAGACCCACCACCAGCGTCCCGAGGAACGCAACGACCAGCATGCGCGCACGCGCGCCCTCCAGCCGCCGACCGAGCATCGGGCTGATGGTGTGCACCAGCTCGTACACCAGCAAGGCGGACAGCAGCACCGGAAGCAACCGCAGCCAGAGCACCAGCAACAGCGCAAGTCCGCCCAGCAGATAGCTCGCGATCTGGATGCGGCGTATCGGTTCTTTGAAAGCCAGGGTGGACGGCATCTGACAGGTCCGTTCGGGAAGGTTGCGGCCAGTCTGTCAGCAGGTGCCCCTACCCGCCAGCAGGGATCCGTGAATTCCTGCAGCAACATCGCGCTGTCGTAAACTGCCACGATCCGGTGCCGTCACTTATTGAGTCAAGGGTTGTCCATGTCCATTCGTTTTGCGCCGATGCTTGTTGCTGTTGTACTGCTCGCCAGTTGCTCCCCGGCGCCATCGACCAGACCCGCTGCGCCAGCACCCGCCGCAGTGACGGCAACCACGGCGGCTCTCCCGCGCGCTCAGGCGGACGACAACCTCAACGCCACGGCCTGGTCGCAGACGGCGATCGAGCACGACCTGATCTACCTGCAGACCTATCGCGACGCGCGTGCGCGTCTGCTTGCCGCGCTGAAGGATCGTCAATGGGATGCGTTGCCCAAGGACGACCGCATCACACCGATCAAGAACCTGAAGCCCGCGGTGATCCTGGATATCGACGAGACCGTGCTGGACAACTCCCCGTATCAGGCGCGCGTGATCCGAAGCGGCGGCGAATTCAACGAAGCCGACTGGGCGGCATGGTGCAGAGAGCAGAGGGCGCGCGCGCTGCCGGGCGTGGTCGACTTCACGCAGTTTGCCGCCAGCCATGGCATCGCCGTCATTTACGTGTCCAACCGTGCCAAGGATCTGGACCAGGTCACGCTCGCCAATCTGCGTCAGGTGGGCGTGCCGGTATCCGGACCGGAGGCGTTTCTCGGGCTGGGCACCTTTGTCGAGGGCTGCGAGCAGATCGGCACCGAAAAAGGCTGCAGGCGTCAGCTGATCGGGCAGCACTATCGGGTCTTGATGCAGTTTGGAGACCAGATCGGCGATTTTGTGACCGTATTGGCGAACAACGCAGCTGGACGCGAAAAGGCCATGCACGCCTACATGCCTTGGATCGGCACGCGCTGGTTTGTCTTTCCAAATGCCACCTACGGCTCATGGGAACCGGCATTGTTCAACAACGACTGGAGTGCGCCGCGTGAGCTGCGGCGGAAGCAGAAGATCGACGCGCTTCGATTCCAGTAACTGCAACAGTATATTTGTGAAAAAAATCAATATCTTGAAGAATAAAAGAAAAGTGTTGCCTCAGGTTTAACGTCGAAGTAATATTTGCCTGCCAATCCTGCTGACCCACTAGTTGCAGGCAAGGCCATTTCCCTTCCGGCTCTGCCGGACTTCCCCGTGAGGCTTCATGCCCGCGGGGTTTTCTTTTGCGGCGGCGCAAATCCTGCGGGCAGGTCTTGTTTCCGATCTGGTGAGGCGCTTACCCTGCCCCGACACAACGCCACCCGCGCGGCATATACCGCCATTCACAGCGAGAACTTCGATGCGATTTTCCTTCCTCCGCGGCGCTCTCTTGCCACTGGTCGCCGCGCTGCTGCTGAGCTCCTGCCATGGCCACGACGACGCCACGCAATCTGGTGGCAGCACACCGGAAGCAGCCCTGCAGGGTTCGATCGATCTATTCAAGAAAGGCGATTTCCATGGCTTGTGGAAGCACGCACTGCCACCGGCGGACTACGCCACGATGCGCGCCGACTGGACCCGTCACCAGCAGGACCAGCAACCGATCACCACCGAGGATCGCGCCCGATTCGACGACACGATGCAGAAGCTCACCGGCCCCGATGCCGAAAACAAGCTTTATGCCGAAGTGCAGCCGAAGCTGGCCAGCATCGAGCAGCAGTACAAGGACCAGCTGCCGGTATTGATCAACGTCGGCCAGGCGATCGCCAAGAGCAGCGTGGCGCAGAACCGGAACCTGACCGACCAGCAGAAGGCCCAGGCGAACGACATGCTCGACGTGCTCGGTCCGTGGGTGCAGCAGACCCACTGGTTCGACCAGGCAAAGACCAAGCAGGCGATCGGTGTGGCGGTGGCAACGGCGCGCAAGCTCGACCTGAAAAGTCCGGACGTACTGCGCGCGATGGATTTCGACGCCACCATGGACAAGTACGCGACCGGCTTTGCGGGGGCAAAGCAGTTGCTGGCCATCTACGGGCTGTCGGTGGACGACACTCTGGATTCCA
This sequence comes from Rhodanobacter sp., assembly GCA_040004895.1. Taxonomy (GTDB): domain Bacteria; phylum Pseudomonadota; class Gammaproteobacteria; order Xanthomonadales; family Rhodanobacteraceae; genus Rhodanobacter. The sequence goes on from JBDTZX010000161.1 coordinate 13,710, forward strand.
TCAAGTTGACCCCGGTTTCCAGCAGTAACGGGCATGCGCTGGTGAAAATCGACTATGTCCTGCTCGGCAAACCGCTGTCGACCGAGTCAAAAATGGTCCGGCAGGATGGCCGCTGGTATGCCGAAGACATGCTGCGGAACGTGCGCGAATCCCATCGGCAACTGAGCGAACAGGCACGTTCCTCCGCCAGCTCCGCTGCACCCGCAGCAGCCGGCAGCACCAGCGCAAAAGACTGAACTTCGCTGCCGTTAGACTAGGCGGATGCAAAATATTCCCAGCGCGGATCCCCTCGCTCGCCAGCGCGCTCCCTGGTGGTTCAACCTCGCCGGTCAGCTGTTGCAGCCGTGGGTTCGCATCCGGCGCGATCCGGCCGAGCCCGCGGCACTGCTGAAAGCCGGCGTGACGGTGTGCTACGTGATCGAGCGCGACGGGTTCTCCGACGCACTGATTCTGCAGCGGGCATGCCGCGAAGCGGGCCTGCCCAATCCGATGCAGCCGCTGGCCGGCACGCGTCGCCGTCGTTCGGTCTTTGCGTTGTCGCGCCGCGATGGCCGCATCTTCGGGCGCAATCGCAAACGCGCGGCAAACGAGCCGTTGCGACAGCTGGTGCGTTCACTGGAAGGCATGCCTGAGCTCGATATCCAGCTGGTGCCGGTGTCGATCTACGTCGGCCGTGCGCCAACTCGCGACAGTGGCTGGTTCCGCGTGCTGTTCTCGGAAAACTGGGTGATGGTCGGCCGTTTCCGCCGACTGCTGGCACTGCTGTTGAATGGGCGCGATACGGTGGTCTATTTCTCCGCGCCGGTGTCGCTGCGCAGCGTGCTGGACGAATCCGGCGAGCTGGCACCGGAGCGTTTCACGCGCAAGATCGCGCGCGTGCTGCGCACGCACTTCCATCGCATTCGCGCGGCGGTGATCGGGCCGGATCTTTCGCATCGGCGCACTGTGGTCGATGCCGTGCTCAACGCCGAACCGGTGCGCGCGGCGATCGCCGCCAGCGCCGCCAAGGAGAAAATCACTCCGGCCAAGGCGTGGCGCAAGGCACATAAACTGGTGATGGAAATATCCGCCGACTATTCGCATCCGGTCGTGCGTTCGGTGTCGTTCCTGCTGTCGAATTTCTGGAACAAGCTGTACGACGGCATCGCCATGCATCATTTCGACAAGGCCCGCGCCGCCGCGCCGGGGCACGAAGTGGTGTATGTCCCCTGCCATCGCAGCCATACCGACTATCTGCTGATGAGCTATCAGTTGCACGTTTCCGGCGTGGTGGTGCCACATATCGCCGCCGGCGTGAATCTGAACCTGCCGCTGCTGGGGTCGATCCTGCGCCGTGGCGGCGCGTTCTTCCTGCGCCGCAGTTTCAAGGGCAACCCGCTGTACTCGGTGGTCTTCAACGAGTACCTGGCGCAACTGATCGATCGCGGTGTGCCGATCGAATATTTCATCGAAGGCGGTCGTTCGCGCACGGGACGGTTGCTGGCGCCACGTGCCGGCATGCTGGCAATGACAATACGTGCGTTCCTGCGCGCGCCGCGCCGGCCGGTGCTGTTCCAGCCGGTCTACATCGGCTACGAAAAACTGATGGAGGGCAAATCCTACGCCGGCGAACTCAGCGGCCAGCCAAAGGAAAAGGAATCGTTGTTCGGCCTGTTGCGCGGCCTGAAAGTGCTGCGCCAGCGCTACGGTCACGTCGCGCTGAATTTCGGCGAGCCGATCGAACTCAATCCCATGCTCGATGCCGCCAGCTCGGACTGGCGCAAGCTCGGGGGCGATCCGGATGCGAAACCGGAATGGCTGGGCAGGCTCACCGACCAGGTCGCCGAACGGATCCAGATCAACATCAATCGCGCGGCCGACGTCAATCCGATCAACCTGCTGGCGCTCGCACTGCTCGCCACGCCCAAGCATGCGATGGCGGAGAGCGACCTGCTGGCGCAACTCGAACTGAGCAAGGCCCTGCTGGAGGAGCTGCCGTATTCGGACCGCATCACCCTGACCCCGATGAATCCGGTCGGGATCATTGCGTATGGCGAGCAGATGGCGTGGATCCAGCGTGTGCGGCATCCGCTGGGGGACGTGCTCACGGTGACTGGTGAACAGGCGGTACTGCTCAGCTATTTTCGCAACAACGTGCTGCATCTCAATGCCACCGCGGCGTGGGTGGCGTGCTGCTTCCTCAACAACCGGCGCATGTCGCGCGCCTCGGTGCTGCGCTTGGGCCAGATCATCTACCCGTTCATCCAGAGTGAACTGTTTCTGCCGTGGGATGGAAATGGATTCAACGCGCAGCTGCAGGCGACCATCGATTTCTTCGTGCGTCGCGGGCTGCTCGAATCGGCCGGCGACGGTCGCGTGCTCGAGCGCAGCGCGGGTCAGGACGATGGTGCCTATCAGCTCAAGGTGATCGCGCGCAGCCTGATCCAGGCGTTCGAGCGCTACTACATCACCATCGCGGCGCTGGTAAAGAACGGTCCGCGCACACTCACCGGTACCGAACTGGAAAACGCATGCACGCTCACCGCGCAACGGCTTAGCCTGCTCAACGAACTGTCCGCACCGGAGTTCTTCGACAAGGCGTTGTTCCGTGGCTTCATCCAGAAACTGCGCGAACGTCGCGTGGTCTGGACCGACGACAATGGCAAGCTCGACTACGATCGCGCACTGGAGGGCATGGTCCGGGATGCGCGCGTTATCCTGTCACGCGAAGTTCGCTATTCGATCCTCAAGATCACCCCCGGCAGCAGCGAGAAGGAAGCCCCGGCTGGGGCGCCAGCAGACGAAGCGGTGGTACCCGTGATCGCTCATCTGCCTGCCGATGTCTCCGACGAGGCTATCCACGAACGTCACGTGGCGAACGAGCATCACGCCCACGCGCCGACATCGGCGACATCCACCCGCAACGATCCGTCCGACAGCGATCCATCCGGTAGCATGCATCCATGAACAGCGAACAACCCGAACCGACGCCTGACCCGACCACGCATTTCGGCTTTCGCGACGTGCCGCTGGGCGACAAGCAGAAGCTGGTCGGTCAGGTATTCACGTCGGTCGCGCGCAGCTACGACCTGATGAATGACCTGATGTCATTCGGCGTCCATCGCCTCTGGAAACGCCACTTCGTCGCCGTCAGCGGTGTACGGCGTGGCGATCGCGTGCTCGACTTGGCCGGCGGCACCGGCGATATCGCCGCACTGCTGAAACCGATCGTGGGCGACGAGGGCGATGTGGTGGTCGGCGACATCAATGCGGCGATGCTCGGCGTGGGCCGCGACCGCATGACCGACCGCGGCCTGGTCGCCGGCCTGCGCTGGGCGCAGCTCAACGCGGAAGCGCTGCCCTTTCCCGACAACGCATTCGACGCGGTGACCATGGCTTTCGGCCTGCGCAACGTCACCGACAAGGACAAGGCACTGGCCGATATCCACCGCGTGCTGAAGCCCGGTGGCCGCGCATTGGTGCTGGAATTTTCCAAAGTACAGAGCGAGCTGTTCGGCAAGCTCTACGATTTCCATTCGTTCAAGGTGCTGCCGAAACTCGGCCAGCTGTTTGCAGGCGATGGCGACAGCTACCAGTACCTCGCCGAATCGATTCGCAAGCATCCGGATCAGCAGACGCTGAAGGGCATGATGGAACGCGCGGGCTTCGGCCGGGTGGAAGTGCGCAACCTCACCAACGGCGTGGTGGCGATCCATCGGGCCTACAAGTTCTGAGCAGGGATTTCTCGCAACGACATTCCGCGCGATGCATGGGGAAGCGGCAGGTGATCGCATGAGCAACAACGCCACGCAGCTCGAACGGCTGACCTTCTTCTCCGACGCGGTGTTCGCGATTGCGATCACCTTGCTGGTGATCGAGATCCACGTGCCGCGACTGGATGTGGTCGATGACCGCGCCTTTGTCGCGGCACTGGCGGCACTGGAGCCCAGCATTTTCGGTTTTGTGTTGAGCTTCCTGGTGATCGGCGCGTTGTGGGCGGCGCATCATCGGGTATTCGGCATGCTGATCGGCTACAGCCGCAGCGTGATCGTGCCGAACACGCTGTTGCTGATGGTGGTGGCGTTCATGCCGTTCGCGACCGCGCTGATGAGTGCGAACCCGTTGGCGCGCGTGGCGGAAATGTTCTATGCGGCCACCCTGCTGCTGGCGGCGCTGATTCAGCGCTGGCTGTTCGGGCAGGTGCTTCGGCCGGGCTTCTTGCAGCCAGAACTGGGGCCGGTGGATGTCGCCGGCGTGCTGGGACGCGCCTGGGGTTTGCCGGTGGCAGCTGCGTTGTCGCTGCTGATGGCGTGGTTCCATCCGGCGCTGAACAATTTCGTGTTGCTGACCATTCCGCTGCTTACCCGCTGGTTTGCGCGCATCGCTCGCAGCCGCGCTGAAAAATCGCTGCAACCGGCCCTCAACCCTCCTGCGATGCCCATCGCTCAAGGTGTCCCATCCGATGAACCCGACGCCGCAAACGCTCCCGACACCATCGCGTAACCCGCTCCTCGCCGCCGCGGCCCTGCTCGGCTGGTTCGCGCTGGCCTTGCAATTGGGACTGTCGATCCGCATGACGACCGCCGATGGCCGTTCCGTGATGGCGGGCATCTGGATCTATCTGGGATTCTTCACCATTCTCACCAATGCACTGGTGGCCATCGCCCTGAGTGCGCAGGCACTGGGCCTGGACGACCGCATCGGCCGATTCTTCCGGCGCCCGGGCGTGACCACCGCGATCGCGGCAAGCATCGCGATCGTGATGCTCACGTACAACCTGCTGTTGCAGCAGCTGTGGCAGCCGCAGGGCTGGAATCTGGTTGCCGATGTGCTGCTGCACGACGTGATGCCGGCGGTGTTCCTGCTGTTCTGGTGGTTCGTCGTGCCCAAGGAAACGCTGCGCCTGCGCCAACTCGGCGCCTGGCTGTGCTATCCGCTGGGTTATCTGGCCTACGCGCTGATCCGCGGCGCCATCAATCGCTGGTATCCCTACCCCTTCGTCGATGTGAACGCACTGGGCTATCCGCGCGTGCTGATCAACGCCTGCGGCGTGGCGATCGCGTTCATCGTCGCGGCGCTGTCTCTGCTGGGTCTGGCACGGTGGCAGTTGCGCCGGTCGGCGCGGGCGCGGCGCCAGACGTAATTGGTCCCGGTCAGTCCGGTGCGCGCATCACATCCATGCGGGTGACCTGACGAATCCATCGCGCGGGACGCAACTCGTCCGGCGCGATCACGCGAAACGGGCCTTCCTTCGCGTCAAGCGGTTTGCCGTCGTGACGATCGGCGAGGATCACCGCGTCCTTGCGGAAACCGGGGTCGAGTTCGGCCAGCGCATACACCACGCGATAGTGATCGACGGCGCTGATCCGCACATACAGCGACAGGTTCTTTCCATGCAGTGCCTTGCCGAGCGGCGCACCGGCGGCAGCCAGGATCGCACTCAGCGGGACACCGGACCAGCTTCCGTGGACGTCGTGCGCCTGCGCCTGCACGGTCACGTGTGCAAGTTTCGCCAGCGCCGCAGCATCCAGCGTGATCGGATGCGCCAGTTCGCCAGCCACCGTCAGGACCGGCGCATCGGAAGATGGCGTCGCGTGGACTGGACACCCGAACAGCGCAAAAATCGCCAGGCCAAGCGCGAGCGGAAAACGGTACGCCGGGATGGATCGCTGGTGCATGGCGTGGCCCTCATGAAGTCCGCAGATATCTGATCACGCGGCGGACGCCGATGCACGCGGCTCAGGACGAACGTAGATCCTCGAGCATGTCGCCGGCGCCCTTGACTTCATCTTCGTGCTCCTGATCACGCCAGGTTTCCTTCAGTGCATCGGCATACCAGCGCTGCATCGACGGCAGCGCGCGCAGCCGTTCGGCGTAGGCGACCGCTGCGTCATCCATGGCCAGCCCGTAACTGTGGATGCGGAACGCCACTGGCGCGTAGAACGCGTCCACCGCAGTAAAGTCGCGGCCGGCGAGATAGGGTCCGCCAAATCGACGCAGGCCTTCATTCCACAGTTCGCCGACGCGCGTGATATCCCTCTGCAACGACGCGGAGATGTGATGCAGCCGCACCCGCACGCCGCAATTCATCGTGCATTCGTTGCGCAGGGCGCCGAATCCGGCATGCATTTCCGCGGCCGCGCAGCGCGCCCATGCGCGGGCGTTCTGATCGGACGGCCAGACGCCCGAATGCCGCTCGGCCAGATATTCGGCGATGGCCAGTGAATCCCATACCACCGTGTCCCCGTCATGCAGGCACGGCACGCGGCCCGAGGGCGAGAACGCGCGAAAATCCGCCCAGCTCGCACCCGTACCGGGCCGGAATGGCGACAGCCGTTCGCGGAACGGAATGCCGAGTTCGCTCAGCAGGATCCATGGGCGCAGCGACCAGGAGGAGTAGTTCTTGTTGGCGATGTAGAGGTCGTACATAGCAGTCTCCATGCAGCGGAAGGCGATGATTCAGCAGCCGATGATCGACGGGATCGAGCTCCGCCTCAACCGTGCTCGCAGGCTTCGGCCACCCGCACCGGCGCCGGTGGCACCGCGCGACGACGCGCGTTCGCCAGCACCACGCCACCCACCGTGATCGCACCGCCGATCAGGGTCAGCCAGCCGGGCCTTTCATGCAGCCACAGCCAGCCGATGAGGACAGCGATCGGCGGCGAGAAGTAGATGAAGCTGGATACCTGCGAAGCGGAGGCCCGACCCAGCGCCGCATTCCACGCGAGATAGCCCACGAACGTTGGCGCCAGCCCCAGCCACAGCAAGGCCGCGATGTGCGACCAGGGAGCCGCAGCCAGCGCCTGCGGCAGATGCAGGCCGAACGGCAAGGCGCCCAGCGTGCCGGCGAAAAAGGTGAAGGCGGTGACGCCGATCATGCTGTTGCGCACGAACAGCGGCTTCTGGCCGACGAAGTAGATCGCCGAGACCAGCACGCTGACCAGCACCAGCGCGGCCATCGGTTCGAACTTCACCTGCCTGCCGCTGGCCAGCACCACCATCACCACGCCGATCAGCGCCACCCCGAGGCCGAGCAGCGCGCGCGTGGAAAGCCGCTCGTGCAACCACACCGCCGATACCGCCGCCGTGGCGGCCGGCACGAGCGAAATCAGGATCGCCGCAGTGCCACTGGCGATGCGTGTTTCCGCATGGTTGAGGCACAGGTGATAGACGGTAAGACCCAGCACTCCGAGCAAGGCCAGCTGCGGCCAGTCGCTGCGTTGCGGCAGCGGCGTCCGCCGCACGACCATCAGCGCAGCGAAACACAGCGAGCCGATGGTCAGCCGCGCCAGCGCCACTTCGCCGGGCGAGAACGACGCCAGCGCATAGGCGATCGCCGCATACGCCGACGACCATGTCAGCAGTGCGATGCCGATCAGGACCAGCGCGCGTCCATCGAGTCGTTCCGTGGTGCCCATGAAGGATTTGTCCGAGGCGGGAAAATACGCATCCTAGTCTTGGCGGGCGCGCCGTTGAATAATGCATCGAAAGACCGCCCCTCGTTTCGCCGACGAACGAATCAACCAACCGCTGGTGCCGCCTTGGAATCGAAAGTCATTGAAACAAAGCCGGAACTGGACAGCAAAGACTGGCAGCTGCTGGAAGCGCTGCAGCTGGACGCCCGCACCGGTTACGCCGAGCTCGGTCGCAAAGTCCGGCTGTCCGCGCCGGCGGTGGCCGAACGGGTGAAGCGGCTGGAGGAAACCGGCGTGATCAGCGGCTACCGCGCCAGCGTCAATCCGAAACGGCTGGGCTATGGCATCAGCGCGATGGTGCGTCTGCGCTGCGACGGCGTCACCTGCGCGCGCATCGGCACGCTGGTCGAGGACATTCCAGAGGTCCTCGAATGCCGCCGTCTCGCCGGCGAGGACTCGGCCCTGCTGCACGTGGTGGCGATGTCGATCAGCCATCTGGAATCGGTGCTCGATCGCCTGCTCAAGACCGGCGCCAGCAACAGCACCACCACCCTGATCGTGCTGCAGACCCCGCATGAAAACCGTCCGCTGACCCGCGCGATGTGGAACACGGCGCGTGCACTCTCGAGCGACGAGTGAATGCAGCAATGCCATGAAACGCGTATGGTTCCACACCCATGAATGATCCGCCGATGGCCCTGTCGATCCGCACCATTCGAATCCGCCACACGGTCGTAGTGAAACTACGTCATCGTCATCGCGGCACGCCGCTTGCCGCCCCTGCCGGTTGATCCGATGACCCACGAAACCGACGATACGCCGCCCATCCGATCAGCTGATACACCGCTGAATCCCGAGCGCCGACGCCTGCTCGGCGGCATCGCCGTGGCGGGTGCCGCATGGACCCTCGGCAGCTGCCAGCCAGCCGCTCGGGGCCCGGCCGTCGCTGCCGCGCAAGGGTTGTCCGGCGATGCGCTGGACGCCCTGCTGCGCAAGCACATCCAGAAGGTCGTGGTGCTGTACGCGGAGAATCGCAGCTTCAACAATCTGTTTCCGGATTTCCCCGGTCTGGCCCAGCCGCTGAAGGACGTGCCGATCGAGGTGTCGCGCCAGCTCGATCGCGACGGCACCGCACTGAGCATATTGCCGCCGATCTGGGGTGGCCTGGCGCCACATGCGCAGGTAGTCGATCAACGCCACTACCGGATTGACGAACAGGCGATCAGCGGGCTGCCGAACCGGCCGTTCGCGCTGCATGCGCCGGACGGATCGCCGCTGCCGCACGGCGTGGTCACGCGCGATCTGGTGCATCGCTTTTACGAGAACCAGCTGCAGATCAACGGTGGCCGGAACGACGGTTTCGTCGCCTGGAGCAACACCGGCGCAATGGTGATGGGTCACTACGCCGACCCGGCCGCGAATCTGCAGCTGTGGCAGATTGCACGCCAGTACACCTTGTGCGACAACTTCTTCATGGGCGCATTCGGCGGCTCGTTCCTCAACCATCAGTACCTGGCCGCGGCGCAGCCACCGTTCTATCCCGACGCCGATCGGCGACCCGGAAAATTCCAGATCGCCGTGCTCGAGGGTGACGATCCCGCCGGCATCCGTCCGAAACTCGCCGACGACTCGCCGCCCAGCGCGATGCACGGGCGCTCCCGGTTCGCTGCGCCGGACGCGCTCACTCCCGATTTCTGGGCGGTGAACACGATGAGCCCGCCGTATGCGCCGGCCTTCACCCATGACAAGACCGATCCGCGACTGGCCGATGCGAACAGTCCGACGACCTTGCCGCCGCAGGCGCATCTGACCATCGGCGATGTGCTGAGCGAACGCGGAGTCGACTGGGCGTGGTATGCCGGTGGCTGGCAACTGGCGCTGGACGGACATGGCGACGGCGACCATCACGTCTTTCCGGAGACGCCCAACTTCCAGATCCATCATCAGCCGTTCAATTTTTTCCGCAACTTCGCGCCCGGCACGGCGGCGCGACAGCAGCATCTGCGCGACGCCGGCGTCGGCGAAAGTGCGGCGACCAACCACTTCATCGCGGCGATCGAAAACGGCACGCTGCCGGCGGTGTCGTTCTACAAGCCGCAGGGTGATCTCAACATGCACGCGGGCTATTCGGATGTGCAGGCAGGCGACCGCCACCTGGCGCTGCTGGTCGATGCGCTGCAGAAGAGTCCGCACTGGGAAACCACGCTGGTGATTGTGACCGTGGACGAGAACGGCGGCTGGTGGGATCACGTGGCACCGCCGAAAGGCGATCGCTGGGGACCGGCCACGCGCATCCCGGCGATCATCGTGTCGCCGCACGCGAGGAAAGGATTCGTCGACCATTCCATCTACGACACCGGCTCGATCCTGCGCTTCATCACGCGCCGCTTTGGCCTGAGGAAACTGCCCGGACTGCAACTGCGCGAAGACGCGATGATTGCTGCCGGCGGCCCGCCGCCGGGCGATCTCACCGCCACGTTGCAGTTCGATTGATGCACAAACTGCTCCCCGACTTGCGGGGGAGAGTTTCAAATCGTGGAGATTTTCATCATGCGCACGCTGTATCCAGCGATCGAGCCGTACCGGACACATCGCATCGCGGTCGATGCCATCCACACGCTGCATGTGGAGGAATGCGGCAACCCCGACGGCCTGCCGGTGGTGTTCCTGCACGGTGGCCCGGGTGCGGGAATCTCGGCGTACCACCGGCGCTTCTTCGACCCGTCGCGCCATCGCATCGTGCTGTTCGACCAGCGCGGGGCGGGGCAGTCCACGCCGTTCGCCGAACTCGTCGGCAACACCACCTGGCATCTGGTCGCGGATATCGAAGCCATTCGCGAGCAGCTCGGCATCGAACGCTGGATCGTGTTCGGTGGCTCGTGGGGATCGACGCTGGCGCTGGCGTATGCGCAAACCCATGCGGAGCGAGTGCTCGCATTGGTCTTGCGCGGCATCTTCCTGGGTCGACCGGCAGAGCTGCGCTGGTTCAATGAAACCGATGGCGGCGCCGCGCAGATCTTTCCCGAACGCTGGGCACGCTTTCTGGAATTCATTCCGCTACACGAACGTGGCTCGATGCTCGACGCGTACTGGCAACGCCTGACCAGCAACGACGAAAGCATGCGCCTGGCCGCCGCCCGCGCATGGAGCGCGTGGGAGGGCGGCAGCACCACCTTGCTGCACGATCCCGATGGCCCGAGCGATTTCGATGATCCGCACAAGGCGGTCAGCCTGGCGCTGATGGAAGCGCATTACTTCCGTCACGCGATCTTTCTCGAACCCGATCAGTTGCTGCGCGACATCGACCGCATCCGGCATATCCCGGCGACGATCGTGCACGGTCGCTACGACATCATCTGCCCGGTCAGCAGCGCATGGGATCTGAGCCAGGCCTGGCCGGAAGCGGAGCTGCGCATCGTGCTGGCCGGACACAGCGCGGCTGATCCGGCGATCGTCGATCAGCTGGTGCTGGCCACCGATCGGCTGGCCGATCGCTACGCCTGAGCGCCATCGGTCAATGCGCGTACGTGGCCTGGGGCGGGATCAGGTCCGGCTGCGATTCGTACCACCGCTGCGCATGCAGCAAATGAAACTCGCGCTTGCCATCGTCCATCGCCACGCCCAGACCGAGAATGCCCCAGCGCGCATAGAGGTCGCCACTGGGTTTGCCGTCGCGGATGCGCAGGTGGGCGAACAGGTCGATGCGCCGGTTGCTCGCCACCAGCTGATCGAGCACGAAATCCCCGCGCTGCGCTTCCACCTGCGCATGCGCGGTGGCCTGACCATCGTTGACAATGCGGGCGATCCATTTCGGGAACGCACTGCGGTCGGCGAACAGCGACAGCAGCAAGCTCACATCCTTCATCACCATCGTTGCGCTGCCGCGCAGGCGCATCGGGCGGTCCCAGTCGAGCCGACCCTGGTCGATGGTGAATTTCGCCCACCACGGCGGATCGCGCGAGCCCTCCACCCGCACACCGTCCATGCCGAGGGTGAAATCGCGGAGATCGAACGAGTGACCGGGCGCGCGCTGCGCCAGCCGGATCTGCGTATCCATGCGCAGGTTGCCGGTGAGCCGCGACACCCCGAGCGCGATGCGCGATGCATGGGTGCTCAGCTGCAACCGGCCGGCACTCACGTCGCCGTGGCCGTCGATGGTGAGGTCGCTGCTCATCTGCCCGCTGCCGGCGAGAAAATACAGGCTCTTGCCCGGCAGATAGCGGTTGTACGTGCGCAGATCAGGCACATCGGCATCGGCGAATTGCAGATGCGCCAGCAGCGCGTCGCGCAGATGCGCGAGGTCGGCGGATGACTGCATGTCGACCTTCAGCGCGCGACCGCGCAAGTACGGCGGCATCGACGAGCCTTCCGGCGCCAGCGTGAAGCGGTCCACGAGCAGATTCACCGCCGTCCCTGCACCCGTCACGCGCGCCTGCGCACGGGCGTCGCCGGCAAACACGTTGTCGAGAATGCTGGCGCGCAACGCAACGCGCGGTACGTCGACGCGGGATCCCGCGCCCAGCCGGCCGGCATCGATCCGCAGCGCGGCGTCGATGTCACCTTGGCCGTCCAGATGCAGCCAGGGTTTCGATGCGGTCAACGGTGTCAGCCAGCTCAGCGATTCGAAATGCCAGCGGGTATCGAGCGTGCCCGAAAGCAGTCGCAGTTCGTCAGCCGTCGAACGCATCGGCAGCAGCCGACGGCTGGCAAAATGCAGATTCGCCTCCAGCTGGTTCATCGCTTTCGCTGCATCGCCACCGACCGGTGGCGGGATGCGCGCGTGGACCATCACACCATCGGACTGCACCGCCAGATCGAGCTGGCCACGACGGCTTTGCTGGGTACCGTCCGCATCGGTGATCGCCACCGGCGCGTTCCACTGCAGCTTTCCGCCGCTGGCCAGCATGCCACGATCGAAGGAAAGGTCCGCACTGAGATGGCCTTCCAGCGGTGCGGCCATCACCTTGCGCGAGCCCGGCTGGTCGGCGCCAAGTGCGATCGCCATGGTGGCGCCTTCGGCCGTCAGCCGACCGGTCGCTCGCTCGGCCTTGCGCCAGCCGGGCGGCTGCTCGTGGGTGAACGGATCAAAGGCGAATTTCAGCTCGAATTTCGTGTCGTGCAGCAGCGGCCACTGACGGTAGCTGACGCGTGCATCCGGCATCGCGATGCGCGACGGGAATACCTGCGTCGCCCCGCCGCGCAGTTGGTGGCTGAATCCGACCTCGCCCGAACCACGGCCATCGATCACCAGCTCGCCCCAACGCAGCTGCCGCAGCGACGTGGTCGCGACGCGGTCGGCGGTGATGTGCCACGCGTCACTGCTCCAGGGGGGCGGCTGGTGATCCACCGTGGTCGGCTGCACGTCGACCGTCACCGCCGTGGCATGCACCGTGCCGAAACGCAGCTCGCGCCGAAACAGTGGCCACAACATCACCCGGCCGTTCGCCGCATCGCCATGGATCTTCCACAACAGCAGCCGCGCGTGCCCCTGCATGGTCAGGTCGTGCGCGGCGATCTGCCCTGGCCACAGCGTCCATGCCCAGGCCCACGTCACCTGCACCGTTTCCGGCTTGCGGTTGATCTGCGCCACGGCCAGCGAACTGTTGAGAAAGAGATTGCCGGCGATCAGGTAGAGCGCATACAGCACGCCCACGATCCACGACAGTCGACGCATGGTGGGAGACAGTTTGCGCATCAGGTCCGCTGGCCGGTGGCGATGACGCAGCATGACGGGATTTCCGTGATGGCGCAGTGGAAC
>JBDTZX010000320.1:0-8227 GCA_040004895.1 Rhodanobacter sp.
GTGCCCGCGTGTCCGGATTCATCTTGGGGTGGAAGGTCACGATCCAGCGCCAGCGGCCGTCGCGCGACAGCCGGCGCACCTCGTCGTAGAGAACCTCGGCTGCGCTCCACGACGGCGAAAACGTCGAGTGATAGAGGATCACCGGCGGCTGCCGCAGCGTCGGCAATCCACCGGCGATCTCGCGCATGAACGGATCGAGCTTGGGCCAGCCGGTTTCGGTTACTGTGAAATGGCCGAGTGTCTTGGCAATCGCCTTGAACTGCACGGTGTCACGCGGGCCGGTGGTGCAGTACAGGTCGAAAAACCCGCGGATGTAGATATGCCTTGGCTTGCCGGCGTCGAAGCCGTGGAACGTCTCTACCTTCACGCCCGGGAAAAAATGAGGCACCGCGTTGCTGGAGGTGATCACCGCGATCGGTTGCCACGCACGCACTTGCCTGACGCTGAGCAGATGTTCGCCCTCGAGCAGATCTTCCGCGCCCGGACCGTCGAAGAACCACGCCGCTTCGTGACCGCGCGCGCGGATCGCGTCCTGGATCGGACGCAGGATCGCCAGCGCGTATCGCTCCGATCCGTACAGCAGATAGCGTTTGATTGCATCAGGCTTCATCGAATCGGGCTTGATTGAACCGGGATCGATTGCGACAGATGCGTTGGAAGGAAGTGGACTCATCGTCATCGGTCGATACGGTGGTGAACGAGAATGCTGGCCGCGTCCGTCACCGATCCGGGGCTGTGGACCATTTCGTAATAGCGCATGCGCTTGTACAGCGCGTAGCTGGCGGCGGTTCTTGCGATGATGAAACCGCGCCATCCATCCATGAATGCCAGGCGGAACAGATAGTCCTTGAGGAAGGCCAGTGCATAGACGAACGGTGCCTGCCACATCCGTACCGGTTTGCCGTGCTCGAGCCAGTCGCGACATTTCAGCTCGGCGTAGCGCAGCACCTTCAGCTGCTTGTGCGGCAGGGTCGGGTTGTTGAGATGATTGAACGGTGCGCGCAACGTCGGTGCGGCACCGTCGAAGCGCAACGATTCGTGCACGCGTGCATCGGTCCAGCGCGCACGATCACGGTGGTAGATCCGCGCCATGCGTTCGCCCACTGCGGGTCGATACCAGCGCATCGCGCGGCCCATGTAGATCGTGCTTCGGCGCAGGTAAGCGGCAGGCGCATCGCTTGCCATCAGGACAGGCAGGCGTTGCTGCAGTTCGGTCGCGAGTTCCGGTGTCAGGTATTCGTCGGCATCCAGCACCAGGATCCACGGGTGAGTGCTCTGGGTGGTGGCGAAGTTGCGCTGCGGTCCGAAGCCGAGCCAGTCCTGATGTACGACGCGCGCGCCGCATGCCAGCGCGAGAGCCACCGTGTCGTCGTCGCTGCCGCTGTCGATCACCAGCTTCTCGGCCGCGAACGGCACGCTATCCAGGCAACGCGCGATATTCCCGGCCTCGTTATGGGTGATCACGACGACGGTCAGCGGCAGAGTGGGCATGGCCCGGGATTCTAGCCGATGCGTTGGTTTGGCGGACCACGTCAATCAGTCTGAATCAGACCTGCCGCCGGTTGCGGGGGCCACGTTCCGGTCCTGCATCCGTGACAAAATGGGCCATGCCGCGCCGGCCTCCGGCGGCGCAGTCCATCGCATTGAGCATCCGACGAACCATCCATGAATCGAATCCTTGTTACCGGTGGTGCCGGTTTCCTCGGCTCGCACCTGTGCGACCGGTTGCTGCGCGACGGCCATGACGTGCTGTGTGTCGACAACTTCTACACCGGCAGCAAGCGCAATGTGGCGCATCTGCTGAATCTTCCGCAGTTCGAACTGCTGCGGCATGACGTGACGTTCCCGCTGCATGTGGAGGTCGATCGGATCTTCAATCTGGCCTGCCCGGCGTCGCCGGTGCACTACCAGCACGATCCGGTGCAGACCACCAAGACCAGCGTGCACGGGGCGATCAACATGCTCGGCCTGGCCAAGCGCCTGCGCGCCCGCATCCTGCAGGCGTCGACCAGCGAGGTATACGGCGACCCGGAAGTGCAT
Organism: Rhodanobacter sp.; assembly: GCA_040004895.1. Taxonomy (GTDB): domain Bacteria; phylum Pseudomonadota; class Gammaproteobacteria; order Xanthomonadales; family Rhodanobacteraceae; genus Rhodanobacter. The sequence continues at coordinate 2,041 of JBDTZX010000320.1, forward strand.
CCGCAGACCGAGGACTACTGGGGCAAGGTCAATCCGATCGGCATCCGCAGCTGCTACGACGAAGGCAAACGCTGTGCGGAGACGCTGTTCTTCGACTACCACCGGCAGCACGCACTCGACATCAAGGTCGTGCGCATCTTCAACACCTACGGTCCGCGCATGCATCCGAACGATGGCCGCGTGGTCAGCAACTTCATCATGCAGGCGTTGCGAGGCGAGGACATCACGATCTACGGCGACGGCAGCCAGACCCGCAGCTTCTGCTACGTCGACGACCTGATCGAGGCCTTCGTGCGGATGATGGACAGCGAACAAGGTTTCATCGGTCCGGTCAACATCGGAAATCCGGTGGAATTCAGCATGATCGAACTGGCCGAAAAGGTGTTGCAGCTGACTGGTGGCGGATCGAAGCTCGTGCATCGACCGTTGCCTTCGGATGACCCGCGACAGCGCCAGCCTGACATCACGCTGGCGCGGCAGAAGCTCGGCTGGCAGCCAACCATCGGTCTCGAGGACGGGTTGAAGGAAACCATCGGCTACTTCCGCCGGCTGATGCAGGAAGGTGCAGCGGCATGAGCGAACCGGTCACCTTCTCGGTCGTCGTCACCAACTACAACTACCGCCGTTTCGTGATCGAGGCGGTGGACAGCGCGCTGGCGCAGACCCGCGCGCTGAAGCAGGTGATCGTGGTGGATGACGGATCGACCGACGGATCACCGGAATTGCTGCGCAATCATTATGCCGGCCATCCCCAGGTGACCTTGCTGCTCGGCGAGAACGGTGGTCAGCTGGCTGCATTCCGGCGCGGTCTGGAGATGGTCAGCGGCGACATCGTGTGTTTCCTGGATGCCGACGATCACTGGAGTCCGGGCTATCTGCAGAAAATGGCCGAGGTGTTCGACGCGCGCGCGGATGTCGATTTCGTGTTTTCCGACATGCAACTGTTCGGCGATGAACAACGCTGGATGGGCTACGCCGACCGGCCGATGGATCTGGGTTACACGGTGATAAGCACGTACATGCTGGCACACTGGTATGGCGCGCCGACGTCGGCGATCGCCCTGCGCGCTCACTGGGCGCGACGCACGCTCGACCTGCCCGCGGAAATCAGCGCGAACTGGCGCCTTTCGGCCGATAACTGCCTGGTCTTCGGCGCCAGCGTGCTCGGGGCAAGGAAGTTCTATCAGCCCACCGGCAGCGTGCACTACCGCATCCATGGCAAGAATGGCTGGTGGGGCAACCGAACCCGCGCGAACGAATACCTCAACAAGTTTCGCTCGCGCTGCCTGATCCAGCACTACGCCTCCAGTATCGGCCTGACTGACAGCTGCCTGGAAAGCACCAAGCAGGAGTTCAAGACCAAATCCGACCCGTCATGGCGTGAAGCGAAGCGCTACGCCATGCTGGTTTGCATGCGCCGGGGCTGGATGCTGAAGAATTTCGAACGTGCACTGGCGATCCTGTGGCCGGTATTCAAACGCCGCCGGCTCGCACCGCGCGAACAGCGCGATATCTGAATTCCGACGATGCGAATCAGCGTTGTGGTCATCACCTACAACTGGCCCGATGCGCTGCATCGGGTGCTGCAGGCGTTGGCGCGACAGACCGAACTGCCGTACGAGGTGATCGTCACCGACGATGGATCGCGTGTCGAAACCCGGCAAGTGCTGGAGCGTCTCGCCAACGACTATCCGACCCGGCTGCTGCACGTGTGGCAACCCGACGACGGCGCGCGCATGAGCCGCGCCCGCAATCGCGGCATTCTCGCCGCGCGGGGAGAGTACGTGGTGCTGCTGGATGGCGACATGGTGTGCGATCGGCATTTTATCGCCGACCAGCGCAAGTTCGCGCAGGCGGGTTGCTTTGTGCAGGGCTCGCGCGTGCTCACCGACGCCGCTGCCACACAACGCCTGCTGGCGAGCCAGGCAATGGAAGTCAATTTCTTCTCGAGTGGCATCGAGAGGCGACGCAATGCGTTGCGCTGGCCGTGGCTGGCACGCCTCAAAGCGCGGCCTTCGCGCAGCGCCCGCGGTATCAAGAGTTGCAACATGGGGTTCTGGCGTACGGACCTGCTGCGCCTCAACGGCTTCAACGAAGCCATGACCGGTTGGGGTCGCGAGGACACGGAGCTGGTGGCGCGCGCCTTTCATGCCGGCCTGCGCCGCCGCGATGTTCGCTTCAGCGCCTTGGCCGTGCATCTTTTCCATCCGACCCGCAAACATCTCGTCGACAACCCCAACGACCGGATCCTCGAAGACACGCGCGCACGTCAGCTGATCCGTTGCGAACAGGGTCTTGATCGGCATCGGGCGGAATTTGCGCAGGCTCCGGTCGATCTGCGCGTCACCGTGCGCGCAGGCTCAGGCGTTGAGCAACTCACGCAGGGCTGAATCCAGCTGGGCGACAAAAGCCGGGCCATTCGATGCAAACCATGCGCGGGCCTGGTCGCCGAGGATTTCGCAGTCGTCCACGGACATGGCCGCCACACGTTCGATCGCGCGTTCAAGTGCGGCCTCGTCGAAGCGGTAGAGGTTGGTCAGGTTGAATGACGTGGCGCCGCTGGTGGCCACAAGCACGCCACGTTCTGCGGTGACCAGTTCGTTCATCGGTGGGGCATCGCAAGTAATCACCACCGCCCTGCAGCTCATCGCCTCGGCAATGTAGTGACCCCAGCCCTCGGTTTCCGACAGACACAGGTGGATCCGGTGCGCGTTCTGCAGATATCTGATTTCGCGGATGTCATTCAGATAGCACACGCGGTGCTCGATGTTCGCCGGACACGGATGCGGCAGCGGAACAGCCGTCCTGGGCGACTGCATCAGCAACAGTTTCGGCCATTCCGGATGACGTTGCCAGAGTGCAAGCAGACGCTTCGTGCCCTTCATCCGGCTGGCTCCGGCCAGATGCAGGAAGCTGGATTGACGAGGCACGGTCGGGTCGAGACAGTCGGTGCTGCGAAAACCGATGTGGATGGCACGACAACCGCGCGCACGGAACACCTCGACGGCATGGCGGGTCTTGCACAGAATCGCATCGAACCGGGTGAGGTAGCGCTGGCTGCGTGGTGAAAGCCATTCCGGATTCGGTATCAGCACGTTCAACCGGGCCAGTCCGAAAAAGGCCGGCCGCACGTGCTCAAGGGCAATGTTCATGTCGTACAAGGTTGCCTTGCGATCGCCACTGCGCAGCCTGCGCAGCCACATGTTCAGGTGCATCAGGCGACTTTTCCAGCAGCCGTCCTTGCGATGTGGGCCCAGGCGCGTGACGTGCACCTGGTGGCCCAGCGAAACGAGGGTTTCGGACAACAATCGTATGTCGTGGCTTAGTCCGCGCTGGTTATCCCAGGCGAGAAGGTTGATGGATGCCATGGCAGTCGACGGTCAGCGAGGCGGAACGTTGCGCACTTGCCGGCCAATGCCGACGGCGAGGCCCAACACGAGGAAAAGATAGAGAGATTGAGGCATCGCTCGATAAAACACATTGTCGCTGAACGCACATAGACCATACATGGCGATCACCATCAGTCCGGCGATCGCGGCGGCCGCGACCGGTTCCAGCAGATGGCCGGCGTGGCGTGCGAAATAGATCGCCGGAGCGGCAAAGAACAGCAGCAGCACGATCAGTCCCGGCAGTCCGCCGGCAGCCAGCGATTCCAGATACTCGCTGTGCGGGTGCACGTATCGGACGATCGCGGTACCGGCTTTGCCGGCGGCGACCTGTCCCTGCACATACACACCGAACTGGTCGAGTCCGATACCTGCGAGCGGGTGTTCCTTGAAAGCCCGCCAAGCCACGTGCCACATTTCGAGACGCTCGTGCACGGCACCGGTGGCGTCGTTGTCACTGTAGGAAGCCAGCTCGGTAGGAACGTCGCTCAACCGGTCCACCATTTCCTTGTGCAATGTGGCGGTGATCGCCGCCATGCCGACAATGATGACGACGCAGAGCAGAAGTGCACGGCGCCACTGATGCCAGCGTGCCGCGTACCACAGCATCAGCCCGAGGAAAATCGGACCGAAGGCCAGCAACGGTCCACGGCTCTGGGTGAGAACAGCACCATACAGCCCGAGCAAGACTGCCACGGCGTGGACCACGCGATCCGTTCGGGTGGTGGATGACCGCAGCGCCTGCAGCATCGCCAGCAGCACCAGGACCAGCAGGAACATCGCAAATTCGATCGCCGCCCAGTCCCCTCCATTCAGGCCGAACGGACGATCCACAGCCTGCCCATAGCGCTGGAACAGGCAGGTCGCGCCGAGCAGGATCGCAGTCAGGCTGAAACCCAGGCTGATGACACGAACCTTCAGCGGAACCGTAAAGACAGCGGCGATAGCCAGGAACAGCAGCGTCTGCGAAGGCAGATCCAGCGTGATCCAGCCGAGCCGGTGACCGAGAAAGTTGCCCAGGTCGTACAGCAGGCGCAACACGAAGACAGCGACCACCGGCCACGCCAGTCGATAGCACGACCGGCTTTCGGCCCGCGTGGCAAACAGCACACATCCTGCGATCACCAGCAGGGCGATGGGGAGCGTCTTGATATGCAGCGACACCGCGAAACATGCCGGCATGACCGCCACCAGTACTGAAAGAGTCCAGGTTTGCCACGTGGCTGGCTGCGTGCACACTTGATTGACCTGTCGAACCGGCATGGAATCCTTTCTGGACAGAGCTGACGGGCTGAAGAGGTGCCGCCTGCGGGCGCGGCATTGTAGCGCGAGCCCTCACCGTGTCTGCGTGAACGGAGCAACGATCCGCGTCAGGGCGGGTCAGCGGATTCGTCGCTGGCTTGCACGACCGGGACGCAACCGGTCGTCACCGCATCCAGCTTGAACATCCACCAGTCGCGCCGGTTGGCGCGGCCGACGTGGATCGCCCGGCGGCGATCCACGCAGATGCCCATCGCGTCGTCGAGGCTGAACAGCCAGCGTTGCGCGGGTTGCGCGCGCAGCCATGCAACGGCGTCGGCATATTGTTGCGGCCACGGCTTCAGGAATCCGAATTCGGCCACCGGGCCCTGCGCCATCAACAGGTTCTGCTCCTTCCACGCCAGCAGGCCGATGGTTGCGTCGGGTCCCGCCAAGATCCGCGCCCGCGTCATCACCTCGCGCGCCGAGCGATCGCCGTTGAGCATCGGGTAGCCCCACAACCCGTACATGCTCCACAGGATGCCGGCGAACAGCAGCCATCCCAGTGGCGCACGACGGACGCGCGTGAACACGATGATGATCAAGCCGGCCACGCCGATGGCCAGCAGCAGCCACCATATCCGCAGGTCCAGGCTTTGCTCGAACTGCACGGCCCATCCGGGGCGCAGGCGCAAGGCGAGCGCGGCGGCCACGGTCAGTGCGGTACACAGCGAAAGCGTCAGTCCGAAGATCGACCAGCGTATATCGCGCCGGCGCAACAGGCCCGGCAACAACGGAGCCAGCGCCAGCGCGACCATCGGCAGCGCCGGCAGAATGTAGACATCGCGCTTGCCGGGACTGAACGAGAAGAACAGCAGCACCAGCACGAACCATCCCAGCGGGAGCAGAAATCGTGCGTCGCGACGGCGCAACCGCCGCCACCAGGCCGGCAGTGCCCACGGCAGCAGCAATGACAGCGGCAGCCAGTCGATGACGATGATGCCGAGAAAATACAGCGGCGAATGGAGATGCCCGGTCGGCGTCGCGTAGCGATGCACGGTCTGCCCGAACAGGATGTTCTGGACGTAGGCGGCGTGCTGCGGATCGCCGTCGGAGCGAGCGACCAGCAGCATCGGCAGCAGCCAGCCCAGGATCGGTACGAAGAAGCACGCCAGTCCGGCGACCCAGCGCCAGCCGCCGGCGTCGGCGTTCAGCGGGCTCCACTGCCGTCGGCGTGCCACCGCATAGGGAATCAGCATCAGCAAGGCCAGCACGCCGACGCCCTTGGTCGCCACGCCGACACCGGCAAAAAAACAGCCCACCGCAAACCAGCGCCACGAAGGGCCCAGCAACAAGTGGCGCAGCAGTCCGTAGTTGGCCAGGGTGATCCAGCCCAGCAGCAGCGGATCGATCTGCGCGTTGCGCATCTGATAGCTGAAATGGATGGTCACCAGCAGAGTGGCGGCGGCCAGCAATGCACTGCGGTGGTTCCACAGCCGGCGTGCGAGATCGTAGACCAGTGCCAGCGCGCCGAGCGCGGCAGCCAGCGATGGCAGCAGGAA
>JBDTZX010000096.1:0-2462 GCA_040004895.1 Rhodanobacter sp.
TCGAAGCTGGAACCAGCCGTCGAACAGATTGGCAAACAGTCGTTGCATGCGCGCCATCACCAGCTCCCCGACGAACCGCCGCCACCGAAGCTGCCGCCGCCACCGCTGAAACCGCCGCCACCGAATCCGCCACCGCCGCCACCCCAGCCGCCACCGCCGAACCCGCCCCAGCCACCGCCGCCGATCGATCGACCGCCGCCACCGGGCAGCAACATCAGCACGCCACCGATCACCGCGCCGAGGATGCCGGCGCCCATCGATACCAGCAGCCACAGCAGGCCACCGGTGCAAATGGCGCCGAGCGGAGCGCGCACCCACGCGCCCGCGCGACCGAGCAGACTGCGCAGGAACAGCGCCACGAACACGCCGATCATCAGGCTGTTCTGCAATCCGGGACCGTTGTGCCCCGCCTCGGGCGAACCCTGCACCGGCGGTGGCAGCGCCTCGCCATTGATCAGCTGGGTCAAGGCGCCGACCGCGTCGCTGATGCCGCCGAAATAATCGTTGTTGCGAAATTTCGGTGCGATGTATTCGCGGGTGATCCGCGCCGTGGCGGCGTCGGGAATGGCACCTTCCAGGCCGTAGCCCACTTCGATGCGCACATGGCGGTCATTCTTCGCGATCAGCAGCAGCACGCCGTCGTCGGTTCCCTTGCGACCGACCTTGTTGGCTTCAGCCACGGCCAGCGAATAGTCCTCGATATCCTGGTCGCCGGTGGTGTTGATCATCAGCACCACCAGCTGCGTACCCTTGGCCTTTTCCAGCGCGACCAGCTGCGCATCGAGCTGGTCGACCTGCTGCGCGTTCAAGGTGCCGCTGAGGTCGGTGACGTGACGTGCCAGTTTCGGCACCGCATCCGCGGCATGCAGCCATGCCGGCGACAGCAGCGCCATCGCCAGCAGCAGCCCCAGGCGCGAGAGGCGCCGAAACACCGTCAGTGCGCCGATGCAGCGGGTGCTGGCGCAGCGGTGCCGAAGTCGACTGTCGGGGCGGTCGAGATGGCCTTCTCGTTGTCAACGCTGAAATTCGGCTTGACCTTGTAGCCGAACATCTTGGCGGTGAGGTTGTTCGGGAAGGTGCGGATCATCTCGTTGTACTGCTGCACCGCCTGCACGTAGCGGTTGCGCGCCACGGTGACCCGGTTCTCGGTGCCTTCCAGCTGCGCCTGCAGGTTCTGAAACAGGCCATCGGCTTTCAGCTGCGGGTAGTTCTCGCTGACCACCATCAGCCGCGACAGCGCGCTGCCAAGCTCACCCTGTGCCGCCTGGAACTGCTGCAGCTTCTGCGGATCGTTGAGCGAGTCCGAATTGACCTGCAGGCTGCCCACCTTGGCGCGGGCCTCGGTCACCTCGACGAAGACTTTCTCTTCATGCTGCGCATAACCCTTGACCGTATTGACCAGGTTCGGCACCAGATCGGCGCGGCGCTGATACTGGTTGAGCACCTCGGACCAGGACGCCTTGACCGCCTCGTCCTGTCGCTGCATGGCGTTGTAGCCGCAGCCGGAAAGCATCACGACGAGCAACAACAGCACGAGATTGCGAAGAAGTTTCATGGGTGGCTCCGGTCCGGTGGAGTGCGCATTGCAGCATCCATGTTGTCCGGACGCAATCGTCGCCGCTTCGGGGCAAATCCGCGGAACGGCATGGGCGCTGCCGGCGTACGGTGCCATCACGGAACGCCGCCGACGGCCCGCGTACGGCCTAGAACCAGTGCGGCAGCAGAATCAGCGCCCAGCTCAGCACCACCAGTACCAGCAGCACGAACACCGCGGCCGAGCCCATGTCCTTGGCGCGGCCGGCCAGCTCGTTGAATTCGGGACTGACCTTGTCGACCACCGCCTCGACCGCGGAGTTGAGCAGTTCGGCGGACAACACCAGCATCGGCGCCGTGATCAGTGCCAGCTTCTCGAGCCCGCCATGGCCCAGCCACAGGCCGAGCGGCACCAGCACGATCGCCAGGCAGGCCTCAAGGCGGAACGACGCTTCATGCCGCCAGCCGGCGCGAAAGCCCTTCATCGACCACTGGAACGCATTCCAGAGCTGTTTCGGTCCGCGGAACCCTTCGGCTGCCATCCCGACCGACCCGCTCAAGGCGCCGCCGCAAGCGGCAGCCCGGCAACGTGGCAGCCGAGTCCGGCAGCGGAAATCAAGATCGGCGACAGCGGGGACGAGCAGGCAAGTTCGTGAATCGACATGTCGGGACAGTGCTCCCCGGTGGCGGTGTAGTCAGGCGAAGCATGATGCCACAAGCCCCGCAGCCGCATGGAATGGAGGACGGACTTCGACGCATGACTACGGGGTAGATCGAGTGACGGGCACCAATCCCGCCATGCCGCAGTGCAGCTACACCGGCATGGCGAATAGGTTAGGCTTCGACGATTGTGGCTCGTTCAGAGTTGCACTGCGCGGGCGCCGCTTGAACGGCGCCTGGTTTGAATCACGCACGGGAAAGAGTATGGC
>JBDTZX010000294.1:0-8178 GCA_040004895.1 Rhodanobacter sp.
CTGCTTGTAGCAATGGCCGATGGTGACTTCCAGATCCTTGCTGAACATTCGGATCATCTCCGCTTGAAAGTTGGGCGGCCTTCAACGCCGCGATGGGCAAGAAATGGGGACGCTCACAGCTTTTCCATAGTGCACAACAAAGGGTGCTGATGGGAACGTGAATATTCGTTGACGTGGGTGACCTTGGTTTCGGCCACCTCGCGGGTAAACACGCCGCACACGCCGCGGCCACGGGTATGCACGTGCAACATCACCTGTACCGCCTGCTCCTGGTCGAGGTTGAAAAAGGCCCGAAGCACTTCGACCACGAAGTCCATCGGCGTGAAGTCATCGTTCAACAGCAACACCTGAAACAGCGGTGGGCGCGCAACTTCGGGCTTGGCAACTTCCAGCGCCAGTCCGCGGCCGCTGTCCTGCTCATTTTCGGATTCGTGGGCCATGGTTTCTTGGATATTCAATCTCCGATCCGAAGTATACGCCGCGCCGGATGCGCCCCTGCGCGGCTACCGTCAGCATAGGTAGTGGCACAATGGACGCTTTTCCAGTGCCCGCGATCCCCATGGCCGATTCCAGCTCCAGCGACGTTGTCTGGCGACCGCATGTCACCGTGGCCTGCGTGATTGCCGATGGCGACCGTTTTCTGATGGTCGAGGAAGAAGTGAACGGCCGGCCTGTCTACAATCAGCCCGCCGGTCACCTGGAAGATCACGAGACGTTGGCAGCGGCAGCGGTGCGGGAAACGCTGGAAGAGACTGGCTGGACGGTGCAGCTGCAGCACCTGATCGGCGTTCACCAGTGGCGCAGCACCGAACACGGCGATGCGGTGATCCGTTTCAGCTTTGCCGCGCAGCCGGTCAGCCACGATGCCAGTCGGCCACTCGATACCGGTATCCGGCAGGCGCTGTGGCTGACTCGTGCCGGGATCGTTGCACTGGGCGACCAGTTGCGCAGCCCGTTGGTCCTGCTCAGCATCGATGCCTGGCTGGCTGGTCAACGTCTGCCACTGGATGCGTTGAGCCACGTGCAGGCCGCTGCATGAAAGTGATGCTGGGCATGTCCGGCGGCGTCGATTCCTCGGTCGCGGCGCTGCTGCTGCAACGGGCCGGCCACGCAGTCGAAGGCCTGTTCATGCAGAACTGGGAGGAGGATGAACGCAGCGGCCCGTGCACTACCGATACCGATCGCAAGGACGCCGTGGCGGTGTGCGGACGATTGGGTATTCCGTTTCATGCGCGGAATTTCGCCGCCGAATACTGGGACGGCGTGTTCGAGCACTTTCTGGCGGAATATCGTGCCGGTCGCACGCCGAATCCCGATGTGCTGTGCAACCGCGAGATCAAGTTCAAGACCTTTCTGGACGAAGCCTGTGCACTCGGCGCTGACAAGATCGCCACCGGTCACTACGCTCGCGTCGACTACCACGACGGCAGCTACCGACTGTTGCGCGCAGTAGATTCGTCCAAGGATCAGACCTATTTCCTGCATGCGCTGGGCCAGCTGCAGCTGGCTGCCACCCTGTTCCCGCTCGGCGGGATCGAGAAGTCGCGGGTGCGCGAACTGGCCCGTGATGCCTCGCTGCCCACGCACGCAAAGAAGGATTCCACCGGCATCTGCTTCATCGGCGAACGTGATTTCCGCGATTTCCTGGCCCAGTACATTCCGGCCCGGCGCGGCGAAATGCGAACACCGGAGGGCAAACGGATCGGTGAACACGATGGCGTGATGTACTACACGCTGGGTCAGCGCAACGGTCTGGGCATCGGCGGCCGTCACGATGCCAGTGGCGAAGCCTGGTATGTGGTCGGCAAGGATGTCGCAGCCAATGTGTTGTTCGTCGCCCAGGGTGTCGAGAATCGCTGGCTGTATTCACGCAGTCTGCGGTCGGAAATACCGTTCTGGGTGGCCGGCCACGCGCCGGCCACGACGTTTCGCTGCACGGCGCGCACCCGCTATCGCCAGACTGATCAGGCCTGCAGTGTGTTCGCCGGCAGGAACGGTCTCGAAGTGCAATTCGACGAAGCACAGCGTGCGGTCACGCCCGGCCAGTCCGTCGTCCTCTACGATGGCGATGTCTGCCTGGGTGGCGCGGTGATCGCTGCCACCGATGCGCCCTATGGCGGTCTGTCACCGCCGCCGTCCTCCACCATCGTGATTCCAGCCAGAGATCTGCCAGCCCGTGTTTGAAACTTTTGCCATGAATGAAGAACGCGTACTCGCCCTCGCCGGCCTGTTCCAGGCCTGCGCGCTGGCGCAACAGCTCGCCAACGAGGGACGCTGCGACGACGGCGCCATGGAAGCCAGCCTGGCCAGCGTGTTCCGGATCGACGCGCCTTCGGTGGTCGGCGTGTTCGGCAGCATCTCCAACGTGCGGATCGGCCTGCGCAACCTGATCGCGCAGCTCGACGAAAGCGACCGCGACATGGCGGTGACCCGGATGGTGATGACGGTGATGCGGCTGGAACGCAGCCTGTCGGGCCGTCCGGAACTGCTTGAAAAACTGCAGCAGGGCATCGTCGCCGCGCAAAGGCAGGTCGAGCACTTCGGACAGGATTCGGCACAGGTCACCGGCCGCCTGGCGGAGCTCTACGCCTCCACGCTTTCCACTCTGCGGCCGCGGGTGATGGTGAATGGCAATCCCCAGCAATTGCAGTTGCCCGCCGTGGTGGAAAAGGTTCGCGCCAACCTGCTCGCCGCGGTGCGTTCAGCCGTGCTGTGGCGACAGATCGGCGGGCGCCAGTGGCAACTGCTGCTGTATCGCCGCCAATGCAGCATGCTGGCACGCGGGCTGCTGACCGGAGTGACCCTGGATCATCGCTGAGCGCAGCGTCGATCCCGTCGATGCAAAGCAAACGGCGGGCAATGCCCGCCGTTTTCCGTCCATGGGTGGAACTCCATTCGATACCCGCAGGGCTCAGTAGCTCAGGATGCCCCAGAAGCCGATTTCGTTGGTCTTGAAGGTGAACGGGCTGGCCACCGGACCGGCGAGCTTGTCGTATTTCCAGGCCAGCGCCAGACGCAGATTCTTCAGCACGTCGTAGGACACGCCTGCGTTGTAGTAGGTGTCCTTGAGCTTGTTCTCAACATTGCTAACGCCGTAATACTTGTAGTCGAGGCTGTCGTAGCGGGCGAACAGTGCCCACTGCGGCATGAAGGTCCAGTCGGCGAACACCGAGTAGCCATCCGCCTTGTCGCGGATCGCCGCAGGCGCTGGCACGGCGCCAGCGTACTTCAGCACGTCGTCCCAGTTCTTGGCGTTGAAATACTCGCCACCGATGCCGAAGGTGTCGTTGCGGAACGCGACCAGCGCGTCGGCGCGGCTGGCGTTCTGGGTCGGCTGGCCGTTCTGCACATCCTTGGCCCGCTTGCCCTGATAACCGCCCAGGGCGATGACCATTTCCTTGATCGGCTGGTAGCCGATGCGCGCTTCCACGTCCATGCCGCTGGAACGCGTCGGATTCTTGTAGCCGCCGCCGTTGACCACCGAGACCTGGTAGTTGAGCGCGTTGTCGCCGGTCGTGGCGCCCAGCGCGTGGACACCCCAGTCGGACGAGTTGCCGAACGAGCCGATACCTGTCGCCGCGTTGCCCGCGGTGCCGCGACCGCCGTCGATCGAACGATCGGTGATCGTGTTCTCGAGGAAGCGGTAGCCGTACCACTTCTCGACATACGGGATCCACGGCATGTCGGCTGCACCGAAGCGCACGGTGAAGAGCGGATCGAACGCGCCCTGCAGGTAGGCCTTCTTGACGAACAGCTGGGTTTCCGAATCGGCGGACACGTAGTTGAAATCGGTGGTGAGGTTGGCCGACCAGATGTCGTTGAACTTGTGATCGATGGTCAGGTAGAAGCGCTTCACGTCATAACCGACACCATTGACCGAGCCATGGCCGTCCTTTTTCAGCGAGCTGCCTGCACCGGTCTGCTCCTTGTGGTTGGAGTCGGTCATGTCGAAGAACATGGTGCCGCTGACCTTGGTGTTGTTGACCAGCTTGTCGATCGTGCTGACCTTGGTGTCGGCGACCACCTGGGCTTTCTGCACCGTTTCCACGGCCTGACCGGTGGAGACATTGATGTCGGACTGGGCGTCGGTGCGCTGCTCCAGCGAAGCCACCTGGGCTTGCAGCTGGGCCAGTTGTGCCTTCAGCCCCTCGACTTCGGCATTGGTGCTCGCCGACGTGCTGGCCGCCTGGGCCTGTGTCTGCACTTTCTTGTGTTTGTGTTTCACCGGCGCCGCGGCGACGGTGAAGCTGGTTACGCCCAAGGCGGTGGCAATGGCCACCGCGATCAATGTGGAACGCATGGAATTCTCCGCAATGGTGGTAGGAATCATCTCGACGGCCCCCTGATTCGTTTCGATGGCCGGCCAGCAAGAACGGGATGCAGGATGCCGCCTGGTCTTTACGGTTGGATGCATCTTTCATGACAGAACCAAGACAGCGCCGGCAGGAGGCCGTCGGTCTGTCACGCAGCCTGCCTCGCGGCGAGCAGGACGGCTGATATGCTGCGTCGATGGAAATACTCAGCAACAGCAACGCGGCCCGCATGGCCGAGCGGTTTCGCGGCTTTCTGCCGGTAGTGGTCGACGTCGAAACCGGCGGCTTCGATGCCGAGCACGATGCCTTGCTGGAGATCGCGGCGATTCCGCTGGGCATGGATGTGGATGGCTATCTGCGCCTGCTGCCAGCGGTATCGACCCATGTCGAACCGTTTCCCGGTGCGAACCTGGATCCGCGTTCGCTGGAGATTACCGGCATCGACCCCTACAACCCGCTGCGCGGTGCGCTGGCCGAGCGGATCGCGCTGGATCACATCTTTCATGCGGTGCGCCAGGCCGTACACGAAGCGGGTTGCCAGCGGGCAATCCTGGTCGGCCACAACGCCGCATTCGACCTCGGCTTCCTCAACATGGCGGTGCGTCGCTGCGGGCACAAGCGCAATCCGTTCCACCCTTTCAGCTGCTTCGACACGGTGAGCCTGGGCGGGCTCGCTTATGGACAGACGGTGTTGAGCAAGGCCGTGCTGGCGGCGGGACATACGTTCGACGGACGCGAAGCGCATTCGGCGATATACGACGCGGAACGCACCGCGCAATTGTTCTGCACCGTGGTCAATCGCTGGAGGCAGCTCGAACTTTTCGAGCAGGGGCATACCGCGCATGACGCCGGCGAAGCGGCGGCGACCGTCGATCTGCAGGCCTGAATCCGGCTCCGGGCATGGTCGCTTCGTCATCGTGCATGACAATCATCGACGATTGTCATCTGTCTGAAACAGACATTACATCCAATGGCAACACGAAAGGCCTGAAATGGCGGGGTCTCATCCGACATCCCTCCAAGGAGCTACCGTGCTGACCTCCCGCAAATCTCCGATTCGATTCGCCGCCGCCGCCACGCTCGTCGTGGCCTCGACGTTCGGCGTCGCCGCGCAGGCCACCGATATCACTGGTGCCGGCTCCAGTTTCGTCTACCCGGTCATGTCCAAATGGTCGGCCGCGTATGCCGGGAAGACCGGCAACCACCTCAACTACCAGTCCGTCGGTTCCGGCGCAGGCATCGCGCAGATCAAGGAAGGCACCATCGACTTCGGCGCCTCCGACGCACCGATGAAGCCGGAAGACCTGAAGCAGTTCGGTCTGGGCCAGTTCCCGATCGTGGTCGGCGGGATCGTGCCGGTGGTCAACATTGCCGGCGTGCAGGCGGGCCAGATCAAGCTCGATGGCATCACGCTCGCGGACATCTTTCTGGGCAAGATCAGCAACTGGAACGACCCGAAAATCGCCGCGCTGAATGCGGGCCTCACCCTTCCCGCCGGCAAGATCACGGTGGTGCATCGCTCGGATGGTTCGGGCACCTCGTTCAACTTCACCAACTACCTGTCCAAGGTCAACCCCGACTGGGCCAGCAAGGTGAAGTTCGGTACCGCGGTCGAGTGGCCGACCGGCGTGGGTGGCAAGGGCAACGAAGGCGTGTCGCAATACGTGAAGCAGATCAAGGGTTCGATCGGCTACGTCGAATACGCCTATGCGGTGAAAAACCAGATCACCTGGGTCGACCTGAAGAATGCCACCGGCAATGTCGTCGCCCCGAGCGCTGCCAGCTTCGCCGCTGCCGCCTCGACGGCCGATTGGGCCAGTGCCAAGGACTTCAACCTGATCATGACCAATGCACCGGGCGCGCAGGCATGGCCGATCACCGCCACCACCTGGATGATCATGTACAAATCGCCGAAGAATGCCGCGAATAGCAAGGTGGCGTTTGACTTCTTCAAGTGGGCGCTCGAGAACGGTCAGCAGGAAGCGGCCGCGCTTGACTACGTGCCGCTGCCGCCCGCACTGGTCAGTCGCATCGAGGCGTACTGGGCTTCCGACTACAAGCATTGAGATCCAGACCATCTCCCCGTTCGCGGGGAGATGGCTTTCCAGCCTCGGAGATTTGACCGCTCATGTCAGCCAGCCCATCCGTCGTGTCGACGATCGACCTGGAGCAGCGCAGCAAGCGCGATGCCCGCGCCGAACGGCTGTTCCGCTGGTTGCTGAAGGGTTGTGCCCTGCTGGTGCTGGCCGCGTTGCTGGGTGCCGCCGGTGCCACGCTGTGGGGCGGACGCCAGGCATTCTCCACGTTCGGCTGGCACTTCCTGGTCAGCACGGCGTGGGATCCGGGCAACGACGTTTATGGCGCGCTGGTGCCGGTGTATGGCACCGTCGTCACCTCGCTGATCGCCCTGCTGATTGCGGTGCCGGTGAGTTTCGGCATCGCCCTGTACCTGTCCGAAGTCGCACCCGCCTGGCTGCGCACACCGGTCGCTTCGGCGATCGAACTGCTGGCCGGCATTCCGTCGATCATCTATGGCATGTGGGGTCTTTTCATCTTCGCCCCGTTCTTCGCCGACCATATCAAGCCGTGGCTCACCAGCAACCTCGGCAACAAACCCGATGACGGCAAGCTGTCGTGGGTAGCGCAGCACATGCCGTTCATCGGCAAGCTGTTCGGCAGCGATTATCCGTTCGGCGCCAGCATCCTGGTGGCCGGCATCGTGTTGGCGATCATGATCATCCCGTTCATCTCCTCGGTGATGCGCGAGGTGTTCCAGACCGTTCCGACACGGCTGAAAGAGTCGGCCTATGCGCTGGGTTCCAGCACCTGGGAAGTGTCATGGGACATCGTGTTGCCATACACGCGATCGGCGGTGATCGGCGGCGTCTTTCTCGGCCTCGGCCGCGCACTCGGCGAAACCATGGCGGTGACCTTCGTGCTGGGTAATGCGATGACGTTGTCGGCGTCGCTGCTCGATCCGGGTACCTCGATCGCCTCGACCATCGCCAACCAGTTCAGTGAAGCATCCGGCCTGCAGAAATCCTCGCTGTTGGCGCTGGCGTTCCTGCTGTTCGTGGTCACCTTCATCGTGTTGCTGATCGCGCGACTGATGCTGCGCCGGCTGGCCAGCAAGGAAGGCCGCTGATGAGCTCGCTCTATCTGCGTCGCCGGATCACCAACTGGCTGGCGATGGGCCTGAGCACGCTCGCCACACTGATCGGACTGGCGTTCCTGGCCTGGATCCTGTGGGAAACCCTGCGCCAGGGCATCAGTGCCCTGCACCTGAGCCTGTTCACGAAAATCACCGCGAACGGCGCCGATGGCGGCCTCGCCAATGCAATGGTCGGCAGCCTGATCATCAACTTCATCGGCATCGCGATCGCCACGCCGATCGGCGTGATGGCCGGGATGTGGCTGGCCGAATACGCCAATCGCACCAAGCTGGGTGAAACGATCCGCTTCCTCAACGACATCCTGCTGTCGGCGCCATCGATCGTGATGGGCCTGTTCGTCTACACCATCATCGTGCTGCCGAGCACCGCGCTCACGCATGGTTCCACCACCTTTTCGGGCTTTGCCGGCGGCGTGGCGCTGGCGCTGATCGCGCTGCCGGTGATCGTGCGCACCACCGACGAGATGCTGCGGCTGGTGCCTTCCACCCTGCGTGAAGCAGCGCTTTCGCTGGGTGTACCCCAGTGGAAGCTGACCATGCAGATTCTGATCCGCGCGGCACGCTCCGGCATCATCACCGGCGTGCTGCTGGCGCTGGCGCGGATCAGCGGCGAGACCGCCCCGTTGCTGTTCACCGCATTCGGCAACAACTACATGGCGCTGAACCCGATCGACAAGATGTCCAGCCTGCCGC
>JBDTZX010000368.1:0-2448 GCA_040004895.1 Rhodanobacter sp.
CGTGTTCGTCAACGGCGGCATGGTCGCCGGCATGCTGCCGGTGGTCGGCGTGCCGATGCCGCTGATCAGCTATGGCGGCACCTCGGCCGTCTCCCTGCTGGTCGGCTTCGGCGTACTGATGTCGATCCACGCCAACCGCAAGATGCACGAATGAATGCGGTGCATCCACGCCGCCGGTTGTCGCCCGCGATGGCTCCGGCGCCATCCGATGCGCATGCTAGGCTTTCGACGAGGTCACCCATGGACAACCAAGCCACCCCATGATCGCCAGCCATGCACCGCGTCTGCTTCGCCTGATTGCCCCGCTGCTCCTGCTTCTGCTTCCCTGCGCCCCGGCTGTGGCACTGGCGGAAACGCATCCCGGTCAGGCGGCGCTGGTGCGTGAGGTGGCGCACGACACCGACAAGGATCCGGCGGCGTTGAACGCGCTGCTCGATCGGGCGAAGAGGCAGCAGAGCATCCTCGACGCGATGGGTCGTCCGGCCGAAGGCAAACCGTGGAAGGACTACCGGCCAATCTTCCTGACCGACAGGCGCATCGACGACGGCATCGCGTTTTACCGCGAGCATCGCGAGCTGGTGGAACGGATCGGGCGCGAATACCACGTGGCGCCGGAATACCTCGTCGCCATCGTCGGCGTGGAGACGTTCTACGGTCGCGTCACCGGCAAGTACAAGGTGCTCGATGCGCTGGTCACGCTGGGCCTGTATTACCCGCCGCGCGCAAAATTCTTTCGGGCCGAACTGAAGACCCTGCTGAGCCTGCCGGACAGTCATCTGGCCGGGCCGGTCGACACACTCACCGGCTCCTATGCCGGCGCCGAGGGCTGGGGCCAGTTCATGCCCTCGAGCATCCGCGACTACGCGGTGGATGAAGACCGCGACGGCCGCATCGACCTGAAGAATTCGCTGCCGGACATCCTCGCCAGTGTGGCGAACTATTTTGCCGGGCATGGCTGGATCGACGGCGGTCCGGTGGCTGCTCGCGCGCAGCCGGATCATGCCGCGCAGCCAATCACGGTGAAGGACGCCACGCCGCAGTGGCCACTCGAGCAACTGATGGCCTGGGGTTATGCACCGCTGCAGGCACAGGATCCGGGCCGGCTCAGCAGCCTGCAGACACTGCAGGGCGAGAACGGACCGGAATACTGGTTCACCTTCCAGAATTTCTATGTGATCACCCGCTACAACCGCAGTCCGCTTTACGCGATGGCGGTCGACCAACTCGCCAAGGCGATCGCTGCGGGTACGCGACCGGCGGACACCGCGCAATGATCCATGTGGGCAGGTTGGCCATGCTGTCCGCGGCGCTGTTGGTGCTGGCCGCTTGCGGCGGTGCCCGCAGCAAACCGGCAGCACGCAGCGACGCGCGGGAATACCGCGGCATACCAACCAATCACCGGGGCGGCAGTGCCCGCAGCAACGACGGCTTTCGCGACGACATCAACCAGCCGCAAGGCAGCCGCTATCGCGACAACGATGACAGTGTGCCGGGTGGGCCGGCGCCGGATCTCAGCTCGCTGATCGAGCCGGTGCCGAAGAGCGAGCCGCGTTCGCTGTACGGCAACAAGTCGCCGTACAGCGTGCTGGGCCAGAGCTATCGCGTGCTGCCCAGCGCGAGTGGCTATGTCGAGCGCGGGATCGCGTCCTTCTATGGCAACAAATTCCACGGCTACAAGACATCGAGCCTGGAAAACTACGACATGTACGCGTTCACCGCCGCCAGCAAGACATTGCCGCTGCCGAGCTACGCGCGCGTCACCAACCTGCAGAACGGCAAGAGCGTGATCGTGCGCATCAACGACCGCGGCCCTTTCCACCAGGACCGGGTGATCGATCTGTCGTACGTCGCCGCCGTAAAGATCGGCATCTGGCCCAAGGGTACCGGCCTGGTCGAGGTGCGAGGCATCGCGCCGGGCGATCGGGCGCCGGAACCACCACCGCCGCTGGCGGTCACAACCGGGCATGCGCCGGGAATCTACCTGCAGGTGGGCGCGTTTTCGGATCCGGCCAACGCCGAACGGGTGGCGCAGCGCCTGCGGCTGGCCAACCTGGGCCAGGTACAGGTGGTGCAGTCCGACGTCAACGGCCGCCACGTCAGCCGGGTACGGGTCGGGCCGCTGTCGGACGTGGAGCGCGCGGACGATGTCACGGCCCGGATCGAGGACATGGGTCTGCCCCGGCCTCAGGTCGCGGTAGACTGAGCGGGTTTGTTTGAACCTTTATCTCTGCCGGCGCCCGGCGCCGCCATCAAAGACTGGACTGAAGACCACGATGAATTTTTTCCGCCGCACCCTGATTCCGTTCGCCGCTGCCGCGTTGTTGCTGGGCGTGGCCGTTGCACAGACACCGCCGCCGCGTCCGTCACCCGTGCCGCGGCCGGTGGTCCCCGATGCGCCGGTGCCGCCGCCGCCGGATGTCGATGGCAAGAGCTGGGTGCTGATGGATT
>JBDTZX010000234.1:0-2432 GCA_040004895.1 Rhodanobacter sp.
TTGGCGAGGATCTTGCGGCACTGGCCGGACTTTGCCTGGCGGCCATCGCGATCGGCGCCACCATGCTGACCGGCAACCTGATCTACGACGCAGCAGGTACCGTGGCGATCGGTGTGCTGCTGCTGGTGGTGGCAGTGCTGCTGGCGATCGAGGTGAAGGCGCTGCTGATCGGCCAGGGCGTGGAGCCACGCCGTCGTGTCGAGCTGCTGGGCTTCCTCGAAAGTCGCCCCGAAGTGGCCGAAGTGCTTAACCTGATCACCCTGCAGATGGGCCCTGACGTGATGGTGGCGGTGAAGGCGCGGATGCAGCCGGTCGCCAGCGACCGCGCCCTGATCGACGCCATCAATGCGGTCGAGGCGGCGATGAAGATCGAGTTCGATGACGTGCGCTGGAGCTTCTTCGAACCTGATGTGGCGGATTGAATCAGCTTCCTCGCGAGGCTGAAGTGCCGCCGGCACCCGACGGATGCTGATTTCCTGCTTGAAGGAATCAAGGGGCTGCCAGAATCTTGTTGCACAACTCGCCGGCCTTGCTCTGGAAACCCGCCGGATGGTGGATCAGGGCGGAGCCGCCCAGTGCGACGACGCACAGACGATCGTCCTTCTGCGCGTCGAGCTCGCCGAGTTCCGCCACCCAGACCGCGCTTTCGCCCACTCCGGCGATCGTCACTGCGTCCGCACCCATGCGACCGCTCAGCCACGATTTGATGGTGTCGCGGCCGTTGGCTTGGCGAAGCGTGACGCCGATCTCGGGTCCGCCCTGCTCATCGGTCGCGGTAATGAAGTAGCAGGTTTCCGGATCGCCCTTGAGCGGCTTGGTGCCTGTGACCGGCTCGCTCAGGAGGCCGGCGACATCCGCAGGCACCAGCAGTTTGCGTTCGCACACCGTCGCTGCAACCGGGACCGCTGCGGCTGCCTTCGAATCCGCTGATGCAGAAGCTGCGGTACGCGATGCGGAGTCCGCACCCGAGCATGCTGCTAGCAGGCAGCCGGCGATGAGCAGCCCGGCACAGCGGAAGGTGAAAGTTGCCATGATGAAATCCTCGATTGGTTGCAGCGATATGGATGTCTCACCGGAGCCAGCACTCATGGCTGCGTACCGGATTCGAAGGCGTGTTCCGTCAGCACCGCGAAACTGCCGCTCCAGGGATGCGCGTAGTCGTTGCTGCGCAAGAAGTTCTGCATCGAGCCGTGGTAGTCCGGCTGGCCGGTCAGTATCTGGATCATGACCACGCCGCCATGCTGCGCATCGATGGCACCGGCATGCACCGCCGCAGCGCAGATCGACGAGGCATCCGTGTAAAGGCCGCTGCCGGTCACTGAGCCCGGAGCCGGCTTCCCCGGCGGACAACGGAACAGATAGCGCGAGCCGTTCATCCCGCGCAGGTTCAGATCGAGCGGGCTGGTCTGCCAGTCGAGGCTGGGCATCGGCGCCTGCTCCGGCGCCCGCTGGCATGCGCCCATCGCGACGCCAAACACCAGCAGCAGGAACCCTCGGAGGGTTGGCGTGCGCATCTCAGGCCGCGTCCCGATCACATGCGACGGTCTGCCTCGCGGCGCAGGTCGGTGCGCAGTCAAGGGCGATCCAGGTGGTCGGTGTTCCGGGCCCGCTGCTCATGTGCATGGACGTTCCAATGCGATCGTTGATTGACCGATGATCAGCCTGGGGCACGCCGGTCGCGATGTCCGTTCCGTTGCTCTGGCATTTTTCTGGCAGAATTCCTGCTCGCGTCCTGCCTCGAGTTGACGCCGTGTCCGCGCAGATCCATCCGGTCTACCGCTTCGCCGATTGCGAACTCGATCCCCACGAGCGTCGGCTGCTTGTCCGCGGAAAGGCCGTGACGCTGACGCCGAAAGTGTTCGACACCCTGCTGCTGCTGATCGAACACGCCGGCCATCTGGTCGGCAAGGACGAGCTGATGGCCGCACTTTGGCCGCGCGGCTTCGTGCACGAATCGAATCTGACCAAGCACATCTGGCTGATCCGTCGCGCACTCGGCGACGATGGCCACGAAGGTCACTGCATCGAGAACGTGCCCAAGCTGGGCTATCGCTTCATTGCGCCGGTCCAGCGGCTCGAGGGCGGGGTCGGCGGTGTGCCGGTGCCTTCGGCAACGTCGCCCGTCGAGCCGGTGATCGACGTGCAACCTGTAGCCGTGGCGCGCACGCCATCCGCACATTGGCCGCTGGTCACCGTTGTTGCCGCGCTGGCGCTGATCGTCGTGGCCATGCTGTGGTGGTGGCACGGCAAGCCGGTCGGAACGGCGGACGCCTCCGGCAACGCGGTGGCGATCGTCGATTTCAACAACCTGTCAAACAACGCCAAGGACGCATGGCTGGCACCGGCATTGAGCGAGATGCTGGCGATCGAGCTCACTGCCGGCGGCCGTCTGCATGCGATCCCCGACGAACTGGTGCGTGCGGCGCATGCCG
>JBDTZX010000262.1:0-2421 GCA_040004895.1 Rhodanobacter sp.
GCCCAGCCCGCCATTCTCATTTGTTAGCATGAGCGGATGCCAAGCACTGCCATCGACCTCCTGCAAAGCGTTTTCGGTTACTCCACTTTTCGCGGCCAGCAGCAAGCCGTGGTCGATCATCTCGGCGAAGGAGGCGATGCGCTGGTATTGATGCCGACCGGTGGCGGCAAGTCGCTGTGCTACCAGATTCCCGCCTTGCTGCGGCAAGGTACCGGCATCGTGGTGTCGCCGCTGATTGCGCTGATGCAGGATCAGGTGGATGCGCTGCGCGAGGCGGGTGTCAGGGCGGCGTTTCTCAATTCCAGCCTGAGTGCCGACGACCAGCGCGAGGTCGAGCGCCAGTTGCTGGCGGGCGAACTGAACCTGCTCTATGTCGCACCGGAGCGGCTGCTGACCGGACGGTTCCTGGGCCTGCTCGAACGCATCGAGGTGGCGCTGTTCGCGATCGACGAGGCGCATTGTGTGTCGCAGTGGGGCCACGATTTCCGGCCCGAATATCGCGAGCTGGCGATCCTGCATCAGCGTTTTCCGCAAGTGCCGCGCATCGCGCTGACGGCCACCGCCGATCCACGCACGCGCGATGAGATCGTCGAGCGGCTTTCACTGCAGCAGGCACGGCAGTTCATCTCCAGTTTCGATCGGCCCAACATCGGCTACCGGGTCGCGCTGCGGCACAATGCCAAGCGTCAGCTCACCGAATTCCTTGAAGGCCATCAGGGCGAATCGGGGATCGTCTATTGCCTCAGCCGCAAGAAGGTGGACGACACCGCCGCGTGGCTGGCGGAGATGGGCATCGAGGCGCTGCCGTATCACGCCGGGCTGGATGCGGCGGTCCGCGCGAAGAACCAGAAGCGCTTCCTGCGCGAAGACGGTGTGGTGATGGTGGCGACCGTCGCATTCGGCATGGGCATCGACAAGCCCGACGTGCGTTTCGTGGCGCATCTCGATTTGCCGCGCAGCATCGAAGGCTATTACCAGGAAACCGGTCGCGGCGGTCGTGATGGCCTGCCTGCCGAGGCGTGGATGATCTACGGCCTGTCCGACGTGGTGACGATGAGCCAGATGATCGCGCAGTCCGAATCCGCCGACGAGCGCAAACGGGTGGAACGGCAGAAGCTCGAATCGCTGCTGGCCTATGCCGAGACCACGGCATGCCGGCGCCAGGTGCTGCTCGGTGCGTTCGGCGAAACCTATCCCGGCCCGTGCGGCCATTGCGACAACTGCATCGAGCCGCCGAAAACCTGGGATGCCACGGTGCCCGCGCAAAAGGCGTTGTCGGCGGTATATCGCAGCGGGCAGCGTTTCGGTTCGGGTCACGTGATCGATATCCTGCGCGGCGAGGAAACCGAACGCATGCTCAGCCTCGATCATCATCGGCTCACCACCTTCGGCATCGGCGCCGACATGGACGAGAAGCAGTGGCGATCGGTGTTCCGCCAGCTGCTCGCCGCGGGCCTGCTGGAAGCCGATGCGGAGGGTTACGGCACGCTGCGCCTGACGGCGGCCAGCCGCGTCGTGCTCAACGGCGGCCAGTCGGTGAGGCTGCGCGAGGATGCGCGTCCGGAGCGCGGCAGCCGACGTCGCCGCGAGAACAAGGTCGCGGTGGGTGGCAGCCTCGGCATCGAGGCTTACGAGCAGCCGCTGTGGGACGAACTGCGCACGCTGCGCACGCGGCTGGCCAGGCAACAGGGCGTGCCGCCGTATGTCGTGTTTCATGACGCCACCTTGCTGGCGATGCTGCGCGCACTGCCCGCGAACGAAGGCGAACTGGCCACGGTCAGCGGCGTGGGCAAGGCCAAGCTCGAGCGTTATGGCCACGATTTCCTCGCGGTGATCAACGCGCAGGCGTGAAGCCCATGCCGCAGCGCAAGCGGCGACCTGCCGGCAAAGCGGTTAGGATTCGGCAGGGCCGGCAGCGCGTCGACCCGAGCGCGAGTGGCGGATCAAGCTGCGGATGAAGGGAAAAGCGACATCGATCGATATCGCTCACCTGGCCGGCGTATCCCAGGCTACGGTGTCGCGCGCGCTGCGTGGCAGCCCGCTGGTCAACGAGGAAACCCGGCGGCGCATCGAGGCGGCGGTCGAGCAGCTCGGCTACAAGGTCGACAAGAACGCGTCCAACCTGCGCAAGATGCACACCGGCACGCTGGCGCTGCTGCTGTTCGAGGATCCCACCGCCGACGAGTCGCACATCAACCCGTTCTTCCTGTCGATGCTGGGTTCGATCACCCGCGCCTGCGCGCAGCAGGGCTACGACCTGCTGATCTCGTTCCAGCAGTTCTCGCGCGACTGGCATGCCGATTTCGCCGACAGCAAGAAGGCCGACGGCATCATCCTGCTCGGCTACGGCGACTACCTCGCCTATCGCGACAAACTCGACAAGCTGGTCGAGCAGGGCACGCGCTTCGTGCGCTGGGGAGC
>JBDTZX010000016.1:0-2421 GCA_040004895.1 Rhodanobacter sp.
CAGGATCCGGACGTGATCATGGTCGGCGAAATTCGTGACCTGGAGACGGCCGAGATCGCGATCAAGGCGGCGCAGACCGGTCACATGGTGCTGTCCACGCTGCATACCAACGATGCGGCGCAGACCATCTCGCGCCTGATGAACATGGGCATTGCGCCCTACAACATCACCTCGTCGGTCACTCTGATCATCGCCCAGCGTCTGGCCCGACGCCTGCACGAATGCAAGAAGCCGATGGATGTCGCCCCGCAGATCCTGCTTGCGGCCGGCTTCACCCAGGCCGACATCGATGCCGGCCTGACCATTTACGAGGCGGTCGGTTGCGATGGCTGCAACGAGGGGTACAAGGGCCGCGTGGGCATCTATCAGGTGATGCCGATGCTGGAGGATATCCAGAAGATCATTCTGCAAGGCGGCAATGCGCTGCAGATTGCCGAGGTGGCCAAGGCCGCCGGGATCAACGATCTGCGCGCGTCGGCCCTGATCAAGGTGAAGAACGGGCTTACCAGCCTGGTCGAAATCGACCGGGTGACCAAGGATTAAGCCGGGCCGGAAGCCATCGAAGCATCGAACTTGCGCTGGACGCCACGGTTTGGCGCCGGGAAAATGACATAAGCTGTAACAAGATCGTTTGTCGGCCGCCCGCCTGGGGCGGATCGTGGCTGGAATTACTGGGGGAAGATGCGCATGGCTACGGCTACCGCAACCGCAAACAAGGCGCGCGACGCACGCATGCTTGGCGCCAAACGCGCTGAAGTCAGCAAGATGATCACCTACGAATGGGTGGCGCTGGACAAGCGCGGCAAGCGCATGAAAGGCGACATGCCGTCGAAGAACGCCTCGCTGGTCAAGGCCGAGCTGCGCCGCCAGGGCATGAACCCGCAAACCGTGCGGGAGCGTTCGAAGCCCTTGTTCGGAGCGACCGGCAAGACGGTCAAACCGCAGGACGTGGCGATTTTCAGTCGCCAGATCGCCACCATGATGGCCTCCGGTGTACCGATGGTGCAGTCGTTCGACATCATTGCCGACGGCCAGAAGAATGTCCGCTTCAAGAACATCCTGAACGATGTGAAGCAGAGCATCGAAGGCGGCGCCGCCCTGCATGAGGCATTGCGTCAGTATCCGGTGCAGTTCGACGAGCTCTACTGCAACCTGGTCCACGCCGGCGAAACCTCGGGCGTGCTGGATACTGTGCTGGACACCGTCGCCACCTACAAGGAACGCACGGAAGCGATCAAGAAGAAGATCAAGAAGGCACTGTTCTATCCGATGATGGTGCTGGCGGTGGTGTTTCTGGTCTGCCTGATCATGCTGCTGTTCGTGGTGCCGGTCTTCGCCAAGACCTTCGCGGATGCCGGAGCCCAGTTACCCGCACCAACGCAGATTCTCGTGAGCGCCTCGGAGTTCATGCAGAGTTATTGGTGGGTGGTCATCGGCGTGGTCGTAGGCAGCATCGTTGCGCTTATCTTCGCGAAGAAGCGTTCGATGAAATTCGCCCACTTCCTTGATCGCATGTCGCTGAAGATGCCGGTGATGGGCAATATCGTGCGCAATTCGGCGATCGCCCGCTTCGCACGCACGCTTGGCGTGACGTTTCGCGCCGGTGTGCCGCTGGTCGAGGCACTGGATGCGGTTGCCGGGGCTACCGGCAGCGTAGTGTATGGCGACGCGGTGAGACAGATGCGCGATGACATCGCGGTCGGCCACCAGCTGCAGCTGGCCATGAAGCAGACCGGCCTGTTCCCCAACATGGTGGTGCAGATGACCGCCATCGGCGAGGAATCCGGCGCACTGGACAACATGCTG
The DNA here is from genome assembly GCA_040004895.1 of Rhodanobacter sp. GTDB lineage: Bacteria > Pseudomonadota > Gammaproteobacteria > Xanthomonadales > Rhodanobacteraceae > Rhodanobacter. Next base: position 1,807 of record JBDTZX010000016.1, read on the forward strand.
TTCAAGGTGGCCGAGTTCTACGAAGATGAAGTCAGCAATGCCGTCGACACGCTGTCGACCTTGCTCGAGCCGATCATCATGGTGGTGCTTGGCACGCTGGTGGGCGGCATGGTCATCGCGTTGTATCTGCCAATCTTCAAGCTCGCCGGCACGTTCTAATACCAACTCCACGAAGACGCCGCAGTTGTTGCCGGGATCCGGCGATAATGCGGCGTTTTCTTTTGCGCAGGACTTCGTCATGCCCGACATGCCACTGATCGTGTGGATCGTCCTTGCCGGCGTGCTCGGCCTGCTGGTCGGCAGTTTTCTCAACGTGGTGATATTGCGATTGCCCGAGCGCATGGCGGCCGCGTGGCGGCAGGAAGCGCGGGATGTGCTCGAACTCGACTCCGATACGACACCGTTGCCGCCTGGCATCGTACGCGAACCTTCCCATTGCCCGCAGTGCAAACATCCCTTGTCGGTGCTGGACAACATACCGCTGTTCGGCTGGATACTGCTGCGCGGACGCTGCCGCTATTGCCAGACAAAAATCTCGATCCAGTATCCGCTGGTGGAATTGCTCAGCGGTGTGCTCAGTGCGGTGATCGTGTGGCGCTTCGGGCCCGGTTGGCC
>JBDTZX010000069.1:0-8077 GCA_040004895.1 Rhodanobacter sp.
TCCAGCAGCGTGCTGGTGAAGGCATCCTCGCCGGGCGGCTGCATCGAAAACGTGGTGCCCATGGCGAAAGGGCCATGGATGTCGATGTGCTCGATGCCGGCATTCCAATGCTTCCAGCCTGCGACATCGGAAAACAGTCGCCAGATTGGTGCCGGGGCCGCGCTGGTGTCGATGCTCTCTTCGTGCGTCCACTGCTCGTCGCTCATGCTGCCTCCATTGATCTGGCCGGCGGTCATTGCGCCCATCGTAACAACGCTTTCATGCATGGGGTTCGCCGAGCGTATGTCCGTGGCGAGGCGGCGGCCTCAACGTCCCGGACCTCAGCCGATCAACGGACTTGATCGAGACGGAGCAGGTAGAACGCTTCATCGTGGTAGACGCCGTCGACATGCAGTGCATCCGGTTCAATCGCGAAGCGCTCGAAACCGGCTGCGCGATACAGCTGCTGTGCGGCGGTGTTGGTAGCGTTGACGCCGAGCTTCAGCTGGCGCACGCCCAGGGATCGCGCATGCACCACAACGGCATCCAGCAATGCCCGACCGACACCATTGCGGCGCCGCTGCCGATCCACGTACATCCCGGCAAGCTCGGCCACGTGATGCAGTTTTCTTCGCGAAGGACGCACGAAGGCCACGAAGCCGGCGAGGCCGCCTTCGTCAAAAGCACCAAAGATGCAAAGCGAGCCATCCACCGCCGGCGTGACCCGGGCTTCGATTTCCATCAGGGGTCGGCTTGACTCATCCTCGTGACTGGCGCTGAAGGATATCGGGCTCTCCAGCAGTGCCCGCAGCCGCAGACTCTGGTAGGCGATGGCGTCACGGCGATCCAGTTGTCTGACGATCATCTCTGCTCTCTTGCCAGTCAGGATTCGTGCTCGGTCCGTTCATTCACGGTGGCCTTGCGCTCCTGCCGTCCCCAGCCGACCGAGGGGCCGCGGATGGCCGTCCAGACGGAACGCACGACGACGTAGTACATCAACTGACGGTAGCCGAAGCGTTGCAGGACCAGCCACCACATCAGGCTCCAGCGCTCTTTCCTTTCCATCGCGAAGGCGAGCGCGGCGGCGGCCAGATCGACGGTCATGAAGGCGGCGTAGAAGATCAGCATCTTCATCAGGTTGGTGTCGTCGAACTGGCCGCGATGCTGCAGATAGTCGAGGCCGGTGCTGACGATCTGCCAGACCAGGACGAGATCGATCAGTGGCGACACCACCGAGAACAGGATCTGGAACAGCCATACCTGCGGCAGTGCGACCATGCCGAGTGCGCCGTAGCGCGGACGGAAGGTGGCGTCGCGGTGTTTCCACAGGCATTGCAGCGTGCCGTAAGCCCAGCGGAAGCGCTGGCGGGCGAGGCCACGCGCGGTATCGGGCGCTTCGGTCCAGGCGATCGCTTCGGCGTCGAACAGCGTGTGATAGCCGGCCTTCTGCACCGCGATGGTGAGATCCTGGTCCTCGGCCAGCGTGTCGGCGGGGAAACCGCCAAGCTGCTCCAGCGCCTCGCGTCGCCACGCGCCGACCGCCCCGGGCACGACCGTGATGGCACCCAGCGCGGCCAGCGCGCGGCGCTCGAGATTTTGCGCGGTGATGTATTCCAGCGCCTGCCACAGGGTGATCAGGTTGATCCGGTTGCCGACTTTCGCGTTGCCGGCGACGGCACCGACGCCGGGGTCGTTGAACCAGCGCACCAGTCGCGGAATGGTGTTGGGTTCGAACTGCGTATCGGCATCGAGCGCGACGATCACTTCACCCTTCGATTCGCTCAGTGCGGTGTTCACCGCATGCGCCTTGCCACCGTTGGGGATGGTGATGAGCCGCACGCGCGGTTCGTTCGCGTAGTGCTCGGTGACCACGGCGGAGGTGCCGTCGGTGGAACCGTCATCGACCACGATGACTTCGATGTTCGGATGTCGGCTCTTGAGGATGTAGCGGATCGAGCTGGCGATCACCTTGGCCTCGTTGTAGGCCGGGATCAGCACCGATACCAGCGGCGGATGGTCGCCCAGCACCGGCAACACGCGGCGCCGCTCGCGCGAGCGGTTGACCAGCGCCAGACCACCGAGCAGTACCAGCCGCGCCACGCCGAGCCAGATCGCGAGCAGCAGCAGTCCGCGGATCAGGTGACCGAAGAAACCCAGCGCAAGGAATACCGACCGGTCGGCCCAGCGCGACAAGGAACCGGGTGCCAGCGGCGGCATGGTCTGGTCGCGGGTGAGCCCGGCCAGCTCCGACACGGTGACGAAGTCGTAGCCCTGCGCGCGCAGGCCGTCGATGATCCGCGGCAGTGCCGCGACCGTCTGTGAACGCTCGCCGCCGCCATCGTGCAGCAGTACCACCTGGCCCTTGCGGTCGACGTTGGTGGTGGCGATCTGGGACAGCACGCTGTTGACGATCTGGTCCGCCTGCGGACGCTGCCAGTCGTTCGGATCGATGTGCAGGCCGACCGAGATGTAGCCCATCTTCTGCGCCAGCTCGATCGGCACCAGTTCGTCGGCGGTGGTCGGTTCGGCATCGCCGAAGTAGGGCGCGCGGAACAGCCGCATCGAATGTCCGGTGAGTGCCTCGAACAGCCGCTGAGTGGCGTTGAGCTCCAGCGCCACGATGCTCGGCGGGCTTTCGCCCAGGTTGGGATGGGTGAAAGTGTGGTTGCCGACATCATGGCCTTCGGCGACTTCGCGCTGCACCAGTCGCGGCGACATCTCGGCGTTCTCGCCGATGATGAAGAACGTGGCCGGCACGTGCTTGGCCTTGAGGATGTCGAGAATCTGCGGCGTCCATTCCGGATCGGGGCCGTCGTCGAAGGTCAGCGCGATCTTGTGCGGCAGCGTCCCCACGCGCTGAATGACATAGGAGCTTGGAAAGCTGGTGTAGCTTTCGTCGTCGATGCTGCCGTCGTCCTTGTCGATGTCGAGTGTGCGTGCACCGGGTGAGGGCTGCGAGGCGATCTGCAGGATTTCGCCCTGGCCTTCGATGTCGATGTCCTCGCCCTGGCCGATCGTGCGCAGCTGGTCCGGCGCGGGCGCGCCGTAGTTGCGGCCAAGCACCGACCAGATCGACGGATCTTCCGAACCCAGTCGCCACAGCGCATAGCCGTACGGCTTGTAGCCGTCGGCGGCGTGGATCTGGTTGTACGCCGTGGCCCCATCGAGGAACCACACCTGGTGCGTGACGCCGTTGTCTTCGGTGTAGGAAAAGTGCGGATTCTGCGTGTCGGGATCGAAGGCGATATCGGCCTGCGCATCGCTGGCCCGATCCATGGTGTCCTGGAAGGTCAGCGTGTCGGCGTTCTGCCCCTTCGCCCAGTCGTAGCCGTAGCTGCCGATGGCGATGATGGTCTGGTCGGAGTCCAGCACCTTCATGCGCTTGTCGAGCGTGCTCTCGAACCAGTCCTGCGCGGCGATGCTGCCCGGATCCTTGCCGGCCCAGTGTTCGTCGTAGGCCATCAGCAGTTCGAAGTCGACGATGTCGGCATAACCGGCGTAATCCCAGCTCGGATCATCGAACGGCACCGACAACACGATGCCCCAGCCATGCGGGTCGAACGCATCATTGAGTTCGTTGAGGAACGTCTTGAGGTCTTTCTGCGAGGCCTCGGGCACTTCCTCGAAATCGATCGTCACGCCCTGGAAGTGGTTGGCGTCGAGAAACGCGACGACCTGCGCAATGCGCGCCTTTCGCAGGGCGGGATCGGCCAGCATGCGCGCCAGGCCTGCGCCGTCCCAGTTGCCGTCCACCGCGTTCTGCAACAGTGGCAGGATCGGCGTGGAGGGCTTCTGGCGGCGGATCAGGTTCAGCGCCTTGGCGTCGACGTCGGTATGCAGCGCCATGTCGGTGCCGGACAATTGCATCCAGGTCGGGATGACCCAGTCCAGTGTCGGCAGCGCGCGCTTCAGCGAGGGATAGCTGCTGTCGTCCCAGTTGACGTAGAACCCGATCGCCAACGGACGGTCGGCGGGTTTGTTCAAGGAGGGCGGCGGCGTGTGCACCGTGCTGTTCTTGCCGCTGCGGGCGTGCGCCGGATGCAGTTGCTTCTGTTTCGCGCGGACTTCCGCGGCCAGCCGGGCTGCCGATTTCAGGAGTTCCGGCGCGGCAGCCTTGACATTGGCCAGTGCGTGATGCGCCTTGTCACGGTTGCCCAGTTGCAGCCCGACCATGTTTGGCACGATGAACAGGCTGATCGCGCAGGCCACCACGAACAACGTGCTGATCACGCCGGCGAGCAGCGCAACGCGCGAGACATGGCTGGCCCGTCGGCCGGTGGGGTCGAAGAAGATGGGTTTCTTTTGCATGCCTGGTCGAGGATGGCGGACGCTGAAGCGGCCAGTGTGCACGGGACCGCTTAACTGCGGCGTAGTGGACCGCCATGATACGGGAACACCGGTATCAGCCGTTCATCCTGGCGTGGCTCAGGGGATCACCGCACCGATCACCGGTTTGCTGAAGTCCTCGGGCGCCAGCTTCTGGGTCAGCCGGAACACGCCTTCGTGGATCTTGCGCGGCAGCACCACGTCGAGCACGGTGGTCTGGTGCGGCCCGAGCATCGCGAACAGGTCGTCGCCGGCGGCGGTTTTCGCCAGCGCGTGATGCACCAGCCCGGCCAGGTCGGTGGGCTGCACGTCGGCGCCGTAGGGACGATGGCTGGCCACCGCCGCGCGCAGGGTCTTGCGCGTGTTGGTGGGATCGGCCACGCGATCATCGCCGGCGAGCAGGCTGTGGTTGAGCAACAGCGTGATGGTGGTGCGGCTCTTCGAATTGGCCTGGCGATCGAGCATGAAATCGTCCGGCATCAGGTCGGGGCTCGCCTGCGGACCGGCGGTGAACAGGAAACCGGCGCCGCTGAGCGGTTCACCGGCTTCATCGCTGAGCCGCACGATCAGCATGCTGCGCGGGTCATGGATGTGGACGCGCGGCGAGAACGGGCCAGCCGGATCGAGTTCGACCTTGTTCGCGTCGCGCTGTGCGTTCTCGCCATCGAATGCCGTGCACAGGCCGGTGTAGTCGGCGGCGGTGCGGATCTGCAGGCAACGCAGGATCGCGGCGATGGTGGGTGCCGCGGCGCTTTGCAGGATGCCGTGGGTCGGCCCCGAATGCGAGGCGTCGGCGATCAGCTTGAAGGCGCAACGCGGACCCTGCTGCAGGTTCAGCGACAGGGTGTCGACCACATCGGCAAGCGGATCGCCTTCGATCGTCAGCACGGCATGTTGCGCATTGAGGTTCGCCGCAGCGATGCGCACCACGCCGTCGGAACCGTCTTCGCCGGTGTAGCTGTTGAGATGGTCGTACAACGCGCGATCGGGGCGGTCGCCGATCAGCACGAACAGGAAGTGGCCGCTGGCCAGCGGGTCGGTGCCGTGGATGTGATCGAGATTGAGCGATAGCGATTCGGCGCTGCCCAGTTCCAGCCAGTCGAGTACGCGCTGGCCTGGCTGCACGCCGTCGAACCAGGATTTCAGCCGGCCCAGCACGCCCTTGCCGAGCTGCGCCAGCGCCGAACCGAAATTCGCCGGTGCCAACATCACCAGGTGGCTGAGCTTGATGGTGCTGTAGCTGCCGGGCTTGTCGCGCTGCGCGCGCAGCCACTCGCGCGCGACCGGTCCGCCGGTGGAGTGGGTGATGCAGGCAAAACTGGCATCGGTGAGGTGCAGGTCGCGCAATGCGTGATCGAAGGCGCGCACGATGTCGGCCATGGTCACCGCATCGTCGAAGCTCACGTATTCCGACAGCCAGATGTTCGCCAGCGTCAGCGTCATGCCGGCTGCTGCAGCCTGCTGCTGCAGCAGTTGGGGCATCTGGCCGTAGCTCGAGGTGTCGCTGACGCTCCAACCGTGGACGAATACGAGAGTAGTCATGGCTTCGCCTCGCGAAGTGAGGTATCGCCATGATGCCGGATGAGGGCGCGGGCAGGGATAGGCAAGACGGCCTTGGCCGGATGCCCGATGCCGAATCCGGGCGTGCTTCGCGTTACTGCACGGCCAGCCGGGTAGCGGTGTCGGTGGCGTCGGGTGCTGCATGGCTGACCAGTTGCATCGGCTGGCCCCACGGAGCCACGAAGTCGACGACGACGTTGTCCATGCGCATGCCTTCGGCGGTCCGCACCGGCTGGCCGACGATCGCCACGTGATTGGCGCGCAGCCATGCGGCCGCCTTGACGGCGTTGTCGGTGACGAAGATGACGGTCGACGAGGCATGCGACGGTCCGGATCGCACGACCAGCTCCACCATGCTGCCGTCACCGCAATCCAGCATCGCGGGCGCATGCTTGCCGGTACCGATGTTCGCGCTGAGCAACGAACAATTCATCACGTCCTGAAAGAAGCTGACCGCCTGGCGCAGATCAGGTACCTGCAGCGACAGATAGTCGCCGGAGCTGGCGCGACCCAGTCCGGGCAGCGTGGCAAGGGCGAAAAAAACGGTGACCAGCAAGGAGCGCAGCAGCTTGTTCACGACGATGTCCGATGGGATGCCGCTGAGTTGGTCACGCCAGCCGGTTTCCCAATGGTCGTGACGCGACCGCTGTGTTTCCTGCGGCGAACGATTGCCATGCGAATGGTCGACTCCACTCCGCCACGCAAGCTGCGTTAGGCTGCAGGCACTCTTTCCACGGGCGCCACGATGACGCTGATCCTGCTTCTGTTGCTGCTGGCTCTGGCGGCCATCGCGGGCTGGAGATGCCGGCTGCGTCTGGCTCGGGGCCTGGCGGCAGTCACCTTGCTGCTGTTTCTTGCCATTGCCTGCGGCCCGGTGCCGCAACTGATGCTGCACGATCTGCAGGACACCTATGCGTCCACGGTTTCCGGTCCGTGGGCGGCGCGCAATGCGATCGTGGTACTGGGCGTCGGCACCACGCGGGCCTCGCCCGGTGCGCCGCTGGAGCCGCCGGTCTTCGCCTACGGCCGGCTGACCCGGGCCTCGATGCTTTATCGCGATTGCAAGGCGTCCGGCAAGCAATGCCTGGTGCTGGTGAGCGGTGGCGATCCGCAGCATCACGGCGCTGCGGAAGCGGCGATTTATGGCGACGTGCTGCGCCGACTCGGCGTAGCGCCGGACGATCTGCAGATCGAATCGCGCAGCATGACAACCTGGCAGAACGCGCAGTTCAGCCGGGCGATGCTGCTGGCTTATTCGCCGCAGAGATTGCTGTTGCTGACGTCGGGCTTCCACATGCGCCGCAGCCTGCTGTACTTCGCGCATTTCGGCATGCAGCCGACTCCGGTGCGCGGCGACGAGCTCAACGCGGTATTGACCTGGCCGGTGGCGTGGAACCTGGCGTTGTGCGACCTGGCGCTGCACGAGTACGTCGGCATTGCCCGCTACGAGGTCTACAACATGCTGGGCTGGAATGCACCGCCGGTTCGTTCTCCGGGATTGCCGGCGGCGCCATAGATTTCCGGCCGCATTTCCCGATCAGACGACGACCTTGTCGAGCGAGGAAAGGTCGATCACGAAGCGGTAGCGCACATCGCTTTTCAGCATTCGTTCGTAGGCCTTGTTGACCTGCTGGATATCGATCATCTCGACGTCACAGCTGATGCCGTGCTCCGCGCAGAAATCCAGCATTTCCTGCGTCTCGGCGATACCACCGATGCCCGAGCCTGCGATCGAATGGCGGCCGGAGATCACCGCGCCGGCGTGGACCGGTGGATCCAGCGGCTGCAACTGGCCGACCAGGCAATGCACGCCGTCGAGCGCGAGCGTCGCCAGATAGGGGTTGAGATCGTGCGGATTGGGGACCGTATCCAGGATGAAATCGAACTGGCCGCGAGCGGCCTTCATCTGTTCCGGATCGGTCGACAGCACCACCTGATCGGCACCGAGCCGGCGCGCTTCGTCTTCCTTGCCCGGCGAGCGGGTGAACAGGGTGACGTCGGCGCCCAGCGCCTTGGCGAATTTCAGGCCCATGTGGCCCAGGCCACCAAGCCCGACCACCGCGACCTTGCTGCCCTTGCCGATTTTCCAGTGGCGCAGCGGTGACCAGGTGGTGATGCCCGCGCACAACAGCGGCGCGGCCGACTTCGGGTCGAGCTTGTCGGAGATCGTGACGACGAACTTGTGCGAGACCACGATGCGCTCGGAGTAGCC
>JBDTZX010000027.1:0-2419 GCA_040004895.1 Rhodanobacter sp.
ATGGTGATCATCTCGACGTCATGGGCGCGTAAATCCCCCATCGTCTCGATCACCTGGTCCCAGGTCTCGCCCAGGCCCAGCATGATGCCGGACTTGGTCGGCACGTCCGGATGCTGCGCCTTGAAGCGCTTGAGCAGGTCCAGCGACCACTGGTAGTCCGCGCCCGGGCGTACTTCGCGGTACAGGTGCGGCACGGTTTCCAGGTTGTGGTTGAACACGTCCGGCGGAAAATCCTTGAGTACCTCCAGCGCGCGCTCCATGCGGCCCTTGCCGCGGAAGTCGGGCGTGAGGATCTCGATCTTTATGCTGGGGCTGGCGTGTCGCACGGCACGAATGCAGCTGGCGAAATGTTCGGCGCCGCCATCGCGCAGGTCGTCGCGATCGACCGAGGTGATCACCACATAGCGCAAGCGCATATCGGCGATGGTTTCGGCCAGCCGCGCCGGCTCCAGCGGATCGGGTGCGACCGGTCGGCCATGCGCCACGTCGCAGAACGAGCAGCGGCGCGTGCAGACTTCACCCAGGATCATGAAGGTCGCGGTGCCCTTGCTGAAGCACTCGTGGATGTTCGGGCAGGACGCCTCTTCGCATACCGTGACCAGCGCGTTCTCGCGCAGGCGCGCCTTGAGCTGCTGCACGGCATTTCCCTGCGGCAGCCGCACGCGGATCCAGCTCGGCTTGCGCAAGGTCGGCACGGTGGTATCGAAGCCGGCGCGGTTCAGCGCGATCTTGTCGTTGCCCAGCTGCTTTTCCACCATCGAGGTTTCCGCAGCCGGCGTACCGGCGACGACGCTGATCGGGATGCTGCGGGCGGGGGACGTGGATATTTCGCTCATGTAAACGGCTCAGACCGCTACACGAGCGGGGAGTTCGGGAATCAGGGGAGCGGCGGGCTCGGCTGCGAAATCGAACTGGCGGCAGAATTCACCGATCAGCACGTCCTCGACGTCCGCCAGCCGCGACGGACCACCCAAGTCTACCATCTGCGTGACTTCCAAACCCTTGTAACCGCAAGGGTTGATCCGGTCATACGGCTCCAGATCCATCGCCACGTTGAAGGCCAGGCCATGAAAGCTGCAGCCGCGCCGCACACGCAGCCCGAGCGCAGCGACCTTGGCTGAGTCCACATAGACACCCGGTGCGCCATCGCGTCGCGCCGCAGCGATGTGCCAGTGCGCCAGCGTGTCAATGATGGCCTGCTCGATCCGCTGCACCAGCTCGCGCACGCTGACGCCAGCGCGGCGCAGGTCGATCATCGGATACGCCACGATCTGTCCCGGGCCGTGGTAAGTCACCTGGCCGCCGCGATCGACCGGCAGCACCGGAATGTCGCCTGGCGCCAGCACGTGCTCCATCCTGCCGGCCTGGCCCAGGGTGAACACCGGGTCGTGCTCGAGCAGCCACAGCTCGTCGACCGTGTCGGTCACGCGGTTGTCGGTGAACGCACTCATCGCCTGCCACACCGGCTGGTAAGGCTGGCGGCCGAGGCGACGGACTTTCAGCGACAACGACATGAGCGGACCTGGGGATCAGGGAACAGGATCAGGGGACACGTGGCGAAACAGGTGTGCGCCGAAGGCCCGCCAAACGACGCGCGCCACCGCAAACAGCTCAGAACCAGGCGCAACCCGATGCCCGTTCCCCGTTGGCGTTTTTCACAGCGTGTAGCGGATGTCCGGGCTCTCGCGCAGGGCCGCATGCGCTGCTTCGTATTGCTCACGGTCTTCGCAGTGAATGCTGACCGTGACCGACACGTAATTGCCCTCGCCGGACTGTCGATGCTTCACGCTTTCGTGCATCACGCGCAGACCCGCGCGATCGAGAATCTGCGGAACATGGGTAGGCAGGTTCGCGCTGGCGTTGCCGACCGCGGTGATCTCGAAGTCTCCGGGAAACTGGAAACCCTTGCCGTCCTGCTTTGCCTTGCTGAAGTCGATCGGTTCCATCATTTGCCACCCGGTATCTGTTCGGTGGTGCCCTTGCTGCTGTGGAACCACAGCATGATGCTGTCCCACAGACGCGAGAAAAAGCCGCCCTGCGGTGCATCGTTCAACGCCACCAGCGGCAGGGTCTGCAGCGGCTGGCCCGCCAGCATGATGTGCAGCGTGCCGACCTGCTGACCCTTCTTGAACGGCGCGATCAGGGTTGCGGGTATGTCCATCGTGGCCTTCAGCTGCTCGTACTGCCCGCGCTTGACGGTGACCAGCACGTTGTCGCTGACCCCGATCGGCAACTGGTTGCTGCTGCCTTTCCACAACCGCGGTGTGGCCAGCGGCTTGCTGGCGTCGTACAGCTTGTGCGTTTCGTAAAAACGAAAGCCGTAGCTGAGCAGCGCCATCGCCGAATCGGCACGCGCCTTCTCGCTGCTGGCGCCCATCACGATGGCGATCATGCGCGACTCGCCCTGCTTGGCCGATGC
>JBDTZX010000472.1:0-2418 GCA_040004895.1 Rhodanobacter sp.
TCCCTACGCCGGTGCTAACCGGATCAGGTTCCAAGGGACTCTCTCAGCCCGGCAACGCCGGGCACCCCCGCTTCAAGAACGCCTATTGAAGCACGGATCGTCAGGCGACGTCGCGGATGGATTTCAGCAACGCCTGTCCTGCCGGCGTGCCGAACCATGTGGCGTGACCACGCAGGAAGGTGTCGTAGGCGACATCGGCGCTGGCCTGCGAATGCGTGATGGCGTGGAAGTACTCGACTTCGGACAACGCGAAATCCACATGCACCAGCGGCAGCAGATCCGCCAGCAGATGGACGTCCGCCGCGCTCAGCGGACGTCGCTGGCGATAGCCTTCGATCAGCGCGTGGGCAATCCCGACATGGGCAGCATCGACCTGGTTTAGCGCGAGCCAGGCGATCGCGTTGCGCTCGATCGCGGTGGCCAGATCGAACAGCGCGAAGCTGGCAGCGGACAGGCCGAAGTCGAGCACCGACGTGATCTGTGCATCGTTGCCGGCATCGCTCCAGCACAGGTTGGAGACGTGCCAGTCGCCATGCGTCCACAGTCGCGGCTGCGACGCAAGCTGCGGCTGCAATCGTGCATGCCAGGGCGTCAGCAGCTCGCCAAGGTCGGTCTGCCAGTCGCGTTGCTGCAGGTAGTCGGCAAGGCCAGGTCGTTGCGGCAGTTGCGCTTGCAGCAGGGCGATCGGATCGGTTGCGACGATCAACTCGCTGCGCGCCACCAGGATATGGGTGGCGCGCTGGGGTGCGTCGTAGCCGGATGCCTTGACATGCATCGCTGCGAGCATGCGACCCGCGGCAAGTGCATGCGCGTGGTTCGGCAACGGCGACCACGAGATCGCTTCGCGGTAGAGGTCGATGCCCGCGGCTCGCTCGTGAATTTCGTAGGTCCACTCACCGATCGCCACTGCAGTCTGGCCGTCCGAATCGCGGAGCACTTCAGGCACCGGCACGGCACTGCTGCGCTGATGAGACATGAAACGGTGCTCTTCCATCAGCGTGTCGACCGTCCGCACGCGGCGATGGTGGCGCTTGACGAACACGTTGGCGTCAGCCGTCTCGATCATGGCTGCAGCCGACAACGGTCGCGGACTGTGCCAGCCGATGCGCTGCAGCGATCCGAGTCGTGGATAACGGCGCAGCAGTGCATCGATCTCGGCGATGGTCAGCGCCGGCCAGTCCGGCGCGATCGCGTCGCCGGCCAGTCCGTGCACCTGGTGGATCGTCTGGGTCATGGCGGGCGCACTCGACGGTGGAAGAGGAATTATCCACGAACAGGCCCGCAGGACCCCTACAGATGGATGCTCGTCGGGCAGCCAACGCGAGATAGGCCGCAAGGCCGCTTGCGTCGACTGGCCGCTGCGTCGAGACTATCTCCCAACTTCATGGGCAGGGGGCCCGTGCCATGGCGAGTTTCGACCTGATCCGGCGCATGTTCGGAAATACGACGCAGGCCGAGCGTCGCGCGTTGCCGCGCAGCGGTATCCCGAAGCACGTGCTGGTGCTGGTGGTGGACGATTCGCCGACCATCCGTGCCGTGCTCGGCAAGATGCTGACCCAGGACAGCCATGTGGTGCTCAAGGCGTCCGATGGCGAGAGCGCCATCGAGATCGCGCGCAGCGCCAGTCCCGACCTGATCTTTCTGGATATCGTGATGCCCGGCATGAACGGCTTCGCGGTATTGCGGGCGCTGCGCCGCGATCCGCTGACGCGCGAGATTCCGATCGTGATGATCAGCGGCAACCTGCAGGCGACCGAGCAGTTCTACGTGCAGCGCTTCGGTGCCGACGATTTCATGAAGAAGCCGTTCGGCCGCAGCGAGGTGTTCGCCCGCATCCAGCACCTGACGAACATCGGCCGGCTGGTGGTGCGCGAACGCGAGCCGCAGCCGGCCGATCTGCCGCCCGAGCACAGCCAGGCCGAGCACGACGCGATTCCGGATATCGCCATGCCGGATCCGCACGACCTGATCGTGCCGCCCGTCGGTCATTCCTGATCCGCCGGTCGTGCATGCGTCGAAGTCGGTGATGGCGCGACAATCACCGCCATGAACCAGCCATCCAAGGCAGTCGCCGAAATCCGTGTTGATGTCTGGCTGTGGTCTGCACGTTTTTTCAAGACCCGCAGTCTGGCCAGGCAGGCGATCGATGGTGGTCGAATCGAGGTCAACGACGCCGGCTGCAAACCGGCCAGAACGCTGCACGTCGGCGACATGCTGAAGATCGGGCGCGGTGACGAAAAACTGCAGGTGGAAGTGCTGTTGCTGTCGGACAAACGCGGCCCGGCGAGCGTGGCACAGACGCTGTATCGCGAGACCGACGCCAGCCTGGCGGCACGTGAGCTGCTGCGCGAACAACGCCGGCTGCTCGGCATGAGCGGCCCGCTGAAACGTCCCGACAAGCATGCACGCCGCGATCTG
>JBDTZX010000171.1:0-8050 GCA_040004895.1 Rhodanobacter sp.
GGAATGTCCGGCGTTGCCTCGGTTTCCTTGCCGGTGCCGTCAACGTAGACCTTGCCGGCGTGGACCTTCATGGTCACTTCGTACTTGCCGTTGGGCAGTTTCCTTGCGCTGGCATCGGTCATGCGATTGTCGAACAGGGTGATCCTCCAGAAGAAGTCATCCAGCAGTCCCTTCCACTTCGGGTCGGTGCCCCTGGCCAGCGCGTCCATGAACTCCTGCGACGTTGTGTAGGGTGGTTGCTGGAAACCCTTGTCGAGCAGGAACTGCTTCAGCACCGCGTCGAGCGTGTGTTCGCCGATGTAATCCTGCAGTGCATAGAAGATCACCGAGCCTTTGTAGTAGTGGATGTACTGCTGGTTTTCGACTTTCGCCAGCGGCTCCTCGGCCAGTTTCTCGGTGGCCCGCCCGGCGAGATAGCCGTCCAGTTCGTACTTGAGAAACTTGCGCATCTGGGTGGCACCATACTTCTGCTTCATCACCATCATCGCGGAGTACTGCGCCAGTGATTCGCTGAGCATGGTCGAGCCCTGCATGTTGGCGCCGATCACCCGATGCGCCCACCACTGGTGCGCCACTTCGTGCGCAGTGACGTAGTAGACATAGTCCACCTTCGTCGGGTTGCGCAGGTCGGCGATGAAGCCGATCGATTCGGAGAACGGGATCGTGTTGGCAAACGACTGCGCGATGCTCACGTAGTTCGGAAACTCCAGGATGCGCAGCTGGCGGAACTGGTACGGCGTGTAGTTGGCATCGTAGTAGTCCAGTGCATCCTCGGCAGCCTGGATCATGCGGCCCACGTTCCACGCGTGTGCCGGGTTGTAGTACACCGAAATGTCGACGCCTTTCCACGGCACCTGCTTCACCGCGTAGCGTGCCGACAGGTACGAGAAGAACGGCAGCATCGGCTGGTCCATTTTGTAGTGGAAATAGTGCCGGCCGTTGGCTGTCCATTCCTTCTGCAGATAGCCGGGCGCCACCGCGACCTGGTCGGTTGCGGTGGAAACGGTGGTGTCGAAACTTATCCAGTCCGCGTCGTTGCTGATGTAGGTATTGGCGCGTGCCTTCTCGTCGCCGAGTTTCGGCATGCGCAGCGCCTCGCCTTTCAAACCGTACTTGCGGCGATCGTTGCGGTCGGTGATCTGCACCTCGGTCTGGTAGCCGAACTGCGGCATCACCGAGTTGTTGAAGAACGTGCCGTTGCCGGCCAGGAACGTGCCTTCCGGACTGTTGGTGAAACCCTTCGGCGCGTATTCCAGGTCGAAATCGAAACTCATCGACGCGCCCGGCACCAGCGGTGTCTTCAACCGGTAGATGGTGTAGCCGAGCGGTTTGTCCGCGCTCACGATGTCATGCGCCGCAAAGTTGAGCGACTTCACGGTGAAGTCATCGGTGAAGTTCACATGCAAGTCGCTGATCGGTTCGGCGTGCTTGTTGGTCAGCGTGTAGTGGCCACGGATTTCCAGCGTGCGCCGATATGGGTCGATGTCCACATCCGCCTGCACGGCGCTGATACGCGGTTGCGGCAGGTCCTTGTACTTCGCGTATTTCTTTTCGTAGTCGGCACGCTTGACCGCCTTCGCCGTGCTGTTCTCGAAATGGTTGAGCACGTTGGTGTTGTAGTAGATCCACACGCCGCTGCCGATGAAGGCGAGCATGCCCAGCGCCAGCGCGAGCCTCGCCGGCGCGTGCAGGCGTGCCTTCGCTTCGCGCAGCCGTTCGTGCCACGACTGCCCGGTGCCGCGCACCCAGAACAGCGCCGCCAGCACCAGCAGAACCACGGCACAACTGGCCCAGTAGAAGTCGAACCACAGCGTCGCCTTCAGGAAGTGGCCGAAGCCATTCATGTCCGAGTACGGCGCATCCGGCGCGCTGCCGTAGTTGTAGAGATTCTGTTCCCAGTGCAGCAGACCGAAGCCGATCCTGCTCAGCACCAGCCACATGATGGTCAACAGGTACCCGAGAAACTTGTTGTTGGACAGCACCTGCAGGAACAGCGCGAGCACGCCGAGCAGCGCGAACGGGATCGAATCCAGCGCCAGCGTCGCCAGATAAAGCCCCGACTCCAAGTGCGTGTAGCCGTGCGACAGCTGCCAGAACACGCCGACCAGCGAACCCACCAGCAGGTACACCACGATCACCGTCAGCAGTGCGATGAGTTTTGCGGTCAGCGGAATCCAGTCCGGCAACGGAAAGGCATCGGTCACTTCGGCCGACCGCTGGCTGCGTTCGCGCCACACCAGCTCGCCGGCATAGAACGTGACGATGATGTACAGCAGCCAGTGAAAACTGCCCTGCACCTGCTCAAGGACCGTGTGGGTCACCGGATACACGGCGGTGCCGTAGATCTGTCCCGACAGTGCCAGCGAAAAGATCAGATTGACCAGCGCAAACGCCAGCATGATCAAGAACGGCACGCCGCGCAGCACGCTGGCGGTATCGAACACGAATAATCTGGATAGCTGCGCCAGCTGCGTGCGCAGGCCGCTGCACAACCGGACGTTCGGCAAGCTCAGTGTGGCGCTGGCATTGCGGGGACGCAGGGTCGGCGGTTCGAGTTGCGGCTTGCGTCCGGTCACACGCAGGCCTTCGCGATTGGCGCGGAACAGCACGAACGACAGGCCGAAGAGCACGGCGCTGATCCCCGTCCACAGCAACCGGTTGGTCAGCAGCTCACCGCCCAGTTTCGGCAGCTGCTGATTGAGCTGATCGGACGACCAGTAACGGGTGACGATGCCCAGCGTGCGCCCGCCAAACGGATCGAGCAGGGTGACGGCGAAAAGGTTGTTGACGTCCCGTGTCAGCAGTCCGGAAATCGACAGCAGCACAATGAAACCGATCACCCCGATATAGGTGACCAGCAGCGAGCGCGTCGCGCTGGCCAGCAGGAACAGCACTGCGGCGATGAACAGCATGTCGGGCAGCACGATCACGCCGAACGCCCATGCGTAACCATGCCAGTCGACCGGTCCGATCCGTGCGGCATCGATCCAGGGCATCGAGCCGCCGATCGCCAGCCCCAGCGCGCAGACCAGCATGATCGCCAGCGCCGCCACGTAACCCGCGGCGAAGCGTCCGCCGAGATAGGCGCCACGACTGATCGGCGTACTGAAGATCAGTTCGGAGGTTCGATGGTCGAAATCGCGCAATGCCGCGCCGGCCACGAAGATGGCGACGAACAACATGCTGAAGACGGTCAATGTGGTGAGCAGCCGGACGATGACCATCGGCGCGTTGCGCAACACGTTGCCGCTGGCGCCACCGACCACCACGATATCGGTGCTGGTGAACGCGAACGCGATCAGTCCGAACGCCAGCGCAATGATCCAGAACAACGGCGCCTTCCACTGCTGGCGCAACTCGAATCGGAATATTTCAAGAAACATCGTGTGCACCTGTCGAAGACGGTCCGGCAATGCCTGAATGATCAGGCCGCCGTGGCGGTGGCTTGCATGCGCAGGCGGCCGAAATAGACATCTTCCAGATCGGGTGCGACCGCTTCGAAACCTTCCTCCGGCCTGGTGTCGGCCAGCACGTGCAGCAAGGTGCGGCCGCCGGAGAGGCGGGTAGACAGGATGTTCATGCGGGCGCGGTAGCCGTCCAGTTCGTGCTTGTCGATCGTGCGCCGCCACACGCGACCGTCCAGGCTGCGGATTGCCTCCAGCGGCTCGCCGCTCAACAGCACCTGGCCTTGGCCGATGATTGCCATGCGCGAGCACAGGTCGGTGACGTCCTCGACGATATGGGTCGAGAGGATCACCACCACGCGCTCACCGATCTCGGCCAGCAGGTTGAGGAAACGGTTGCGTTCTTCCGGGTCGAGGCCGGCGGTGGGCTCGTCGACGATCACCAGCCGTGGGTCGCCGATCAGCGCTTGCGCAATGCCGAAGCGCTGGCGCATGCCGCCGGAGAACGTGCCGAGCTTGCGCTTGCGCACATCCCACAAATTCACCTGGCGCAGCAGCGCCTCCACCAGCTCGCGTCGCTCGCCGGTTACCGTGACGCCCTTGAGCACGGCGAAGTGGTTGAGCATCGCTTCGGCTGACACCTTCGGATACACCCCGAACTCCTGCGGCAGGTAGCCGAGCAGTCGCCGAGTGGCCTGCTTGTCGGCCAGCAAATCCATCTCGCCCAGCTTGATGCTGCCCTCGTCCGGGTCCTGCAGCGTCGCGATCGTGCGCATCAGCGAGGACTTGCCGGCGCCGTTGGGGCCGAGCAGGCCGAACATGCCGTTGGGGATGTCCAGCGACACGCTGCGCAGCGCGCGGACTCCACTGGCATAGGTCTTCGACAGCTCGCGTATCGTCAGCATGGTGCATCCCTGTGCCGCCCGGCGGTCTGGCGTGGATGCGTTCAGGGTAGGGGATGGCCGAGCGCTTCGCGTGCGCTCAAGGTCATGCATACGCTTGCGCATGGTTGGCCTCCGGAGCGGGTTGCTCGCCACGCGGACGCCCGGATCGGGCGTGCGTTCGCTATGATGAAGGCCTTGTCCGCGGCCGCCATCCCCGAGCGGTACGCCATCGCCATCTGCTGGAGCCACCATGGCTGATCTGAAAGAAGCCCGCGTCCCCGATATCGGCCACGACGACGTGCCGGTGATTGAAGTTCTGGTCAAGGTCGGCGACCGGGTCGAAAAAGAACAGAGCCTGATCACGCTGGAATCGGACAAGGCCACCATGGAGGTGCCCGCGCCGTTCGCAGGCACGGTGAAAGAGCTGAAACTCAAGGTGGGCGACACGGTGTCCGAAGGCGCCGTCATCGCGCTGATCGAAGCCGACGGCGCCGCATCTGCATCCACACCGGCCGCCGAAAAAGCGGCTCCAGCACCGAGTCCGGCCCCCGCTCCTGCAACGGCAAGGGTCAGCGAATCGGCCACATCGGCGCCCGCCGCCAGCACTGGCGCGGTGGTCATCAAGGAGGCCCGCGTGCCGGACATCGGCAGCAGCGACGTGCCGGTGATCGAGATCCTGGTGAAGGTCGGCGACATCGTGACGAAAGACCAAAGCCTGATCACGCTGGAATCGGACAAGGCCACGATGGAAGTCCCCGCGCCGTTCGGCGGCGTGGTGAAAGAGATCAAGGTGAAGATCGGCGATGAGCTTTCCGAAGGCGCGGTGATCGCACTGATCGAGAGCAGCGAAGGTGGCGCCGCAGCATCCGCATCGGCACCGGCCGTTCCAGCAGCGCAGCCCGTTGAAGAAAAGCCTGCACCGACCGGCGGCCGCGCCGTGCTGCCTGGCAGCGCGCCGGACGGCGACGCATTTCCGCAGGCGCGCCCTCCGGTGGACGCGCGCCTGGTGATGCCGGGCGATGCGCCGTATGCCAGCCCGGCGATCCGCGCGTTCGCTCGCGAACTCGGCGTGGACGTCACCCAGGTCAAGGGCAGCGGTCGCGGTGGCCGCATCCAGCGCGAGGACATCAGCGCGTACGTCAAGCACGCGCTCGCATCCGGCGCGCGTCCGGTGACCGGCGGTGCGTCCGCGTCGCTCGGCGGGCTCAACCTGCTGCCGTGGCCGAAAGTCGACTTCGCCAAATTCGGCGAGATCGAGGAAAAACCGCTCTCGCGCATCCAGAAGATTTCCGGCGCCAATCTGGCGCGCAACTGGGCGATGATCCCGCACGTCACCCAGCACGACGACGCGGACATCACCGAGCTCGAAGCCTTCCGCAAGAAACTCGGCGAAGAGAACAAGGACCTGAAGGTCAGCCCGCTGGTGTTCCAGATCAAGGCAGTGGTGGCGGCGCTGAAGGCGTTCCCGCAGTTCAACGCCTCGCTCGACGCGTCCGGCGAGAAACTGATCCTGAAGAAATATTTCCACATCGGCATCGCGGTCGACACGCCCGATGGCCTGGTGGTGCCGGTGATTCGCGACGCCGACAGGAAGGGCCTGCTCGATTTGGCGCGCGAGCTGGGCGAGATCTCGAAGAAGGCGCGCGACAAGAAGCTCGGCCCGGCCGAGATGTCCGGCGGCTGTTTCTCGATCAGTTCGCTCGGCGGCATCGGCGGAACCGGCTTCACGCCGATCGTCAACGCACCGGAAGTGGCGATCCTCGGTGTCTCCAAGGCGGCGATCAAGCCGGTATGGAACGGCAAGGAATTCGCGCCGCGAATGATCCTGCCGCTGTCGCTGTCGTACGACCATCGGGTGATCGACGGCGCACTCGCCGCGCGCTTCGCCGCGTTCCTCGCGAACCAGCTCGGCGATATCCGCCGCTTGCTGCTGTAACTGGCGCGAGGTGCGGTCGCTCACGACATGGATGCATTTCGTCGGGACCGTACCGGCGGGGGCGCCAGCCGCCATCAAGAAAGGCGTCGACCAGGTTGACGCATGGATGGATCGCGGCATCAAGTTCGGCGGCATCAATATCACGGCCGGTTCGCTGCTCGGTGGCCTGCTGCTGTTTGCGCTGTTCCTGGTGGCGAGCTGGGTCTTCCGCTACCTGCTGAAACGATTCGCCCGGCGCAACCAGCACGTCAACCAATCGACCATCTACACCGTCGAGCGCTTGCTGCATTACCTGATGCTGGTGATCGGCCTGCTGTGGGCGCTGGACGTGGTCGGCATCCCGATCGCCAAGATGACCGTGTTCGCCGGCGCGCTCGGCGTCGGTCTGGGCTTCGGCCTGCAGGCGATCTTCAACAATTTCGTGTCCGGCCTGATCCTGTTGTTCGACCGCAGCCTCAAGGTCGGTGACTTCGTCGAACTGAGCTCGGGCATCCACGGTCATGTGCGCGAAATCCGCATTCGCGCCACCCTGATCAGCACCAACGACGACATCGACATCCTGGTGCCGAACGCCGAGTTCGTGACCGGCCGTGTCGTCAACTGGACCCTGCGTGAAGTGGCGCGACGGCAGAAGATTCCCTTCGGTGTCGCCTATGGCACCGACAAGGAACTGGTGAAAAAGGCCGCGCTGGAAGCCGCCGCCGCGGTGCCTTTCACGCTCAGCATGGAAGGGCCGCGCGCACCGCAGGTATGGCTAACAGGGTTTGGTGATTCCTCGCTTGATTTCCAGTTGGTGGTCTGGCTCAACGCCGAGGCGACCCGGCGAGTGGGCGCAATCACCGCGGCCTACTACTGGGCGCTGCATACGGCACTGGAAAAATACGATATCGAGATTCCGTTCCCTCAGCGCGATCTGCATGTGAAGAGCTGGGTCCGCTCCGCACGACGCGAAGACGAAGGCGCGCAGGAGGCGACCCGCCCGACAGAATCGGCAGACGGCAACGACGCGGCGCGCGACGTTGCACGCGATATTGCCGAGACATCCGTCGGCCGTGCTGACACCACTCCCCTCAAAAATCCAGACGCAGCGCGCTGACGTCTCGCAACACGAAGGAAGCAACACCATGGCCAACACCATCGAGATCAAGGTTCCCGACATCGGCGGTCACGACAATGTGCCGGTCATCGAGGTGCTGGTGAAGGCCGGCGACAGCGTGACCAAGGAGCAGAGCCTGATCACGCTGGAGTCGGACAAGGCGACAATGGAGATTCCCTCCAGTGCCGCCGGCGTGATCAAGGAGCTCAAGCTCAAGGTGGGCGATGACGTGTCCGAGGGCGCGGTGATCGCGATTCTGGAAATCGCTGATGTTTCGTTGCCCTCTCCCGAAGGCAAAGGGATTGGGAGTGAGGGTTCGGTCGAGGCCAAGCCTGTCGCTCCGGCCGCGACGCCACCCCAATCCTCCCCTGCAAGCAGGGAAGGGAGTTTGCCGATACCTGCCAGTGCGATTTCGGCGCCTGCCCCGAAGGCCGCCGGTGTATCCGGCCGCAAGGCGGATATCGAATGCAAGCTCGTCGTGCTCGGTTCCGGCCCCGGCGGCTACACCGCCGCGTTCCGTGCTGCCGACCTCGGCGTCGACACCGTGTTGGTCGAACGCTATCCGAGCCTCGGCGGCGTCTGCCTCAACGTGGGCTGCATTCCATCGAAAGCCTTGCTGCACGCTGCCGCGGTGATCGACGAAGCCGCGTCGATGGCCGCACACGGCGTGACCTTCGGCGCACCGAAAATCGACATCGACAAGCTGCGCAGCTTCAAGACCAAGGTGGTC
>JBDTZX010000402.1:0-2409 GCA_040004895.1 Rhodanobacter sp.
CCCAGTCCCTCCGCGCGGATGGCAGCGCGTGCGGCAGCGGCGAGCAGGGCCGAGCCGCTGCGCCGGAGAACCCACTGCGCAAGCGTGTGTTCAATCGCGCGATCTTCGTCTTCGCTTGCCAAAGCTGCGGAATCGATCATGCGGCAGCCTCGTATTTTCCGGCAAAGGCATCATCCAGTTCCTCGATCAGCGCCGCCGGCCAGCGATGGCGCCAGACGCCGAGTGCGGGTTCCAGACCCAGCGCGCGGACAAACAGATAGCAGCTGTCGCCCAAGTGATGTTCAGCCGTATAGCCGTCCATGCGTTGCCGCAGGTAGCGATGCAGTGCCACGGTATAGATCAGTGCCTGAAGTGGATAATGGTGTTCGGCCATCGCGGCATCGAGCGGGCCCGTGCGATAGTCATGCAGGCGTGCGCCCAGCCAGTTGGTCTTGTAGTCGAGTACGTGATAGCGGCCATTCCATTCGACGATCAGATCGGCGAATCCGGTCAGCATGCCGTTGAGCGTGGTGGCGTCGAGGCTGGCCGGTACGACATCGGTCTCGTCGTGTGCGATGCAAAGTCCGCGAAGTCGGGCCAGCGACACCTGGCGTACCGGAAACTGAAATTCGAATTCGACGATGCGCTGTTCGGCTCGAACATCGATCAGTCGCAGTCCATCGCCGAGATCGGCCTGACGTGCGCGGTCGATCAGCCGGCCGATGCGTTCCAGCATGTCGTCTGCGGTCATTCCGTTCGACTTGACCGCCTGGGCGACCAGCTGGGCGTCCAGCAGCTGGCGCTGGTCAGGCCACACCGCGCCGGGTCTGGCCAGTTCGAATACGTGATGCACGGCGTCGCCAAAGCGCGGGCCGCGCCACGGGTAAAGCGCCAGCAGTCGAGGGTCATCGGGGACTTCCACCGGCGTGGCCGCGTTCGCGCCGATTTCGGTTTCGTCGATGGCCGAGCCGTCATCGATCACGACGGCAGCGGCGGCGTAGCGGGCCAGGCCACTGAAACTGTGCAGCCACTGGAACGAGCGCACGCGCGGCAACGGCAGCTGGGTGGCGCGTGGCGCCGGCATGCCAGTGTCTGCCTGGTAACGGATGGTCGTGCCAGCGAAAGCCGTGGCCAGCTGCATCCCATCGAGTGCTGTGGTCAGCGCTGCCAGCGACGCTTCACCCTCGCCGAGCGCAAGTCGCTGCTGTGCCTGCAGGATCAGCTGGTCGATTGCCGCGGCGCGCCAGGCGTGTTCATCACTCGCCGGTCGCTCGCCACGGTCGACCCAGTAGACGTGCACGGCGTGTACGGCGCGGGTCATCGCCACATAGAGCAGGCGCATGCGTTCTTCGAGATCCTCGCGAAAATGCGCGCCTGTGTGTTCGATGAAATCGGCGGAGCCCAGATCCACGCAGCGTTGACCGGATGCATCGTGGTAACGCAACATTCTGGGCGCATGGGCGCCATCGCGTGTGCTGATCCGCCAGACCAGCGGCAGGAACACGATCGGATATTCCAGACCCTTGCTGGCGTGGATCGTAAGCAACTGCACCCGACGGGCATCGCTTTCGATGCGCAGCTGACGCTCGTCCGCCGCATCGGCATCGCCGTCGCCGCCCTCCTGGCGCATTTCCAGAAACCACGCGTAGAGACCATCCAGGCCTTGCCGCGCGCTTTCTTCTGCTGCCAGCAGTTCACCCAGGTGACGCAGGTCGGTCAGCACGCGCTCGCCTTCCCCCAGCGCCAGCAGCATCGTCGCACGCTCGGCCAGCAGCGCTTCGATCAACGAGAGCACGCCGCGATGACGGGCCAGGCTGCGCCACGCAGCGAAGCGTTCAAGTTGCCGTTCGAAGCCTTCCGGATGGGTTTGCCAGCTGTCGAACTGATCCAGCGTTGCACCGAGCAGGCGTGTGGACAGCGCCCCGCGCACGGCCTGGTCGTCGTCGGCATGCAGCACCGCATGCAGGATCAGCGCGAGTTCGCGCGCCACCTCGCCAGCAAAGATATTGCCGCGACCGCTGCCGACGCAGGGCACACCATGGGCGATCAAACGGGCGCGAAGTGCCACCACCTGGCTGTTGGTCGACAGCAGCACGGCGATGTCGCCGGGAGTGATGCGCTGTCCGCCGATCCGCTGGAGCGGATCGTTGAGCAGCTCGGCGATGCGGTTCGCACAATCATCCAGCGCCATCCGCTCGAGTTTTCCCAGCGCGTTCACGGCGTGGTCGTCGGTGCTGCGAAACGCGTGGATCACCAGCGGCTGCGGCACCGGCGCGCCATCGATGGTGTACGGCTGGTCGTCAGTGCGACCCCCGGCAGCCACGGTCTGATAGCGGATCTGCGGATGCGCAAAACCCCCTTCGGTGTGGCCGTACCAGGCGTTGAACGCATCGACCAATGCGCGGCTGGAGCGGTAGTTGGTGCCCAGTG
>JBDTZX010000212.1:0-8031 GCA_040004895.1 Rhodanobacter sp.
CCGAGGATCGCCTTGACCACCGCCTGCACCGGCTGGTTCTCGAAATTGAAGGTGACGCCGTTGGAACCGGCCACTGGCAGCCGAGGCGTTTTCAACGCGGCCGGCCGGATGAACTGGCCACTGCCGCGAGTGACTTCCGATTTTGCCGCCAATTCGCCCGCGTTATCGCTGATGTCGTTCGTCAGCGGCAGTGGCGCCGGCACCGGATTCTGTGTGCCGGCCATCGCCTCCCGCTGCAGCGCGCCGTCGTCCGGCGGTTTCGGCAAGCTGGCGCAGCCGGCGAAACAGACCGCAGCGGCCAGCGTGCCAGTACATAGAATTTGGTGAGCAAGCTTGCGCAACATGGACAACGTACTCCTTAGTGGGCCGCGGCTGCGTTGGCGGCACGACGTCGCTTGATATTTTCTCTGAGCCGTTCGAGCGCTGCGCCCGGTGGTGCATCGTCGGCCGGCCGGTGTTGGATGGATGGCGTATCCGCCGAGCGGCCTGGCATCAGCGCGCTGCCATCGCTGGGCTGCCCGGGCGGGTTGCCCTGCGGCTGGCCGATGCGCATCATGGCATCGCCCGGAACGCTGCCGGCCGCGTCCATGCCCGGCTTCGGCATATCGATTGGCGCACCCGCCGGCAGTTTCAATTCGGTACGCCCGCCAGAGGCGTCGAATAACGCGGAACGCGGCCGAACTTCGACCAGTTTTACACTGCCGTCGGGCAGCGATTCACCCTCGCGCAAGCGAATTTGCCGATCACCGTTCTTGTCGTGCAGCAAGGCCATGTGCAGCGCAGGCGTAAGGATGATGCCGGTCAAGTCGAGATCGCCAAGGTTGCTGCCGCCCTGGACCGTGCGGGCAATTGGCTTGCGATCCGGACTGAACAGGGGTTTTTGCCAGACCAGCGCGAACTGCTGCAGCGGCGCCGCGCGCGGCAGGTCGATGGCATTCGTCGCCGGTGGCAGCGGTGGCATGGCTCGCGGCGAACGCCAGCGCGCATGGCGCCCGACGCCGGAAAGCAGCAACACCAGCAGTACGCCCAGCAGCACCACGACGGTGACCAGTACGGGCGTCAGCCGCCGCTGATGGGTGGCGTTCATGGCGCGGCCCCGGCGCCGTCGACAGCCGTTGTCGGTGCTGCTGCGGCATGCGCGGGACGGACGTAGCCGGAAAGCGTGAACTGCACTTCCAGCGGCGCACCATGGCCCTGCGCCGCGACGACCGGGTTGCGATACATGCTGATGTCGTCGATGAACAGGTACGGCGTGCCCTGCTCAAGCGCCTGCAGCACCGCCGCCAGCGGTTCGATGTCACAGCTCAGGGTGATACTCACCGCTGCCTTGCGATAGGGTTCGCCGGGCGGGGTGGGCGGATTCGGCACCAGGGTCTTCTGGCTGACCACGCAATTGTCGCTCTGGGTGGTGCTGGCGACCACGTCGACCACGCGCTGCATCAGGTCGGCGGCTGCGGTATTGGGATCGTCCGCGGCAAGGAAAGCACTGCTCGTGGCCTGGCCGGCGCCAAGCGCCGCGATGCGTTTCTGCAAGGCGGGCTTTTCCGCGATCGCCGCAGCGTAGCGGCTGTGCGTGTCGCGCAGATCCGTCATGTCGATGCGGGTCTGCCGCAACGGCGCCACAAACCACCAGTGCAGCAACGCGAAGTATGCAAGCACCAGCAAGAACAGCAGCAGCAACACCGCTGCGATGCGGCTTTCGCGCGGCTTGAGCCGTGACAATTTCATCGCGCGCCGCCCTCGCTGTCGCTTACGGCGGATTTCGGTCGGGCGGTGACCGGTTGATGCAGCTGGGCGATCAGGTAGAAAATCTCCTTGCCGGTGGCGGGTGCGGCTTGGATGCTGCCCTGGAAACTCGCTTGGGTGATCAGCGAGGAATCCTTCAGCGCATCGAGCAGCTTCGCCGCCTGCTGGCTCTGGCCTTGCATGCTGATCTGGCCGGTATTGTCGACGCCGAACCGTTCCAGATAGGTGGTGTCCGGCAGGCGCGCCGTGACGTCCTGCAGAAGCCCGAGGACGCTCACCGTATTCTTCTTGCGCTGGGCCAGAAAGCCGGCTGCACCCGCATTGTCCTGCAACTGCTGCCGCAACGACGCGACCTGCTGAGCCTCGCCGCGCATGCCGTCGACCTCCGCCTGCATCTGCGCCACGGCGGTCTGCCGGTTGTGCAGCCACTGGTTCAGCACCAGCCCGAGCAACACCACGCCGCAGGCCGCCAGGATCAGGTTGAGGCGCCGACGCGGGCGCAGATGGCGCGGCGTCTGTTCGGCCGGCAGCAGGTTGATGCCGAGCCGGTGGTGGCCGAGCGCCAGATCGACCGCGTCGATCGGGATGCCCTGAGCACGCAACTGCGTCAGTAGCGGATCCAGCGTACCGCGCGTCACTGTCACCAGTTCCGCATTGAAACGCCCTTCGGCCGCCGGTGTGGGCAGGTCGCGCACCGCGTAATACACCTGCGCGAGCGTGAACGGTGTTTGCCGATCCAGCTCGAAGGCCATCACCTGCGCGAGATTGTCGCGAGCCGCCAGTGGCAGCGCCAGGGTCCGGCGCAGCGCCGCTTCAGTCGGCATCAGCAGGGCCAGTCGGAGATCCTCGCGATCGACATGGCGCAAGGCGGCACTCCACGGCGCGGTCCGGACACCCGCATCGAGACCGGATACGTCGGCGTTTTCATCCCAGGCAGCCAGGGTTCCCGGGTAACCGGCGCGATGCAAGGTCCACTGCAAACCGGTGCGTTGCAGCAGGTACCAGTCCGCGCCGCTGCTGAACCAGCTGCGCCAGCGCGGCGGCAACATGCTGTGCAGCTCGCCACCCCACCAGCCGAGGAATGCCGGCAACGGCGAAGCGCGCCATCCGCGGCGCAAGCGATCCAACAACGGCCGCAGCGACTGCGTTGCCGAACTCATTCCGCATCTCCCTCCTGCCAGCGCAACACGACGTAGGGCTGCACGCCCGTCTGTCCCGGCTGAAACCGAATCGTCGCCCGCAACACAGCCCGCGTGCCATCGGCCAGCGTGGCCTCGGACCGGATACTATGCGTTGTTCCGTTGTTGAGAACCAGACTCGAGTCATTCGCGTTCTTCAACCGCGCCGCAAGAATTGCATTGACCTTCGGCGGGGTCATCCCGGGAATCGCCGCCAGCACCAGCGGCGGCGCGATATTCTGGTTCGGCGTCGGGTTGCCCGACCAGATCGTGACCGCCCCCGCCACGCGCCGGTAGACCGCAGGTGTCATGCCCAGCACCATCTGCAATTCCTCGACGCTGGCGAACGGTCCGTGGCGCGGGCCGTAATCGCGGCCGGCCGCCACGTAGGCGGCATGCTGGGTCGCGCCATCCGCCACAATACCGACCGGATTGCGCCACTCGAGCACGCGGGCTGCCAGCGCCCGTGCCGCGCCCGGCTCCATCCCCACAACATGGAACAGACCCTGCAGGACTTCGGGTGTCGCCGTATTGATATCCACCAGACCGCTTTCGCTGATCGCCGAGACCACGATGGTCGCGCTGTCCTGCTTGAACGAGTAGATCCTGCCGTCGCCGATCCAGCGCTGTTTCGACAGCGGGTCCTGCATGCCATAGATTCCCCGGATGAGCCCGGCCTCGGCCGCGTAGTGCGCCTGCGTCTGGGCGAACTG
Source organism: Rhodanobacter sp. (assembly GCA_040004895.1). Lineage (GTDB taxonomy): Bacteria > Pseudomonadota > Gammaproteobacteria > Xanthomonadales > Rhodanobacteraceae > Rhodanobacter. The sequence continues at coordinate 3,638 of JBDTZX010000212.1, forward strand.
GAAGCGCGCCTGCAGACCTTCGGTGCGCGCCAGTGCTGCATAGCCACCGAGCAGGATCGCCAGCAGCGTGCATGCCCACAGCACCAGCAACAGCGCCACGCCGCGCTGGTTTCTGCGCAGTGTCCGCGGGCGCATCATCACAGGCTCCTGCCGCGTGTGCCGATCGCCGGCGCAGCCTGCAGGCCAGTGGCGTTCAACGGATTGGCGCGCAGCGGCACCAGCAACGTCGGCCAGTCGTGAGTGCCGTTCGCCTGCAAGTCGATGCTCACCAGTTGCGGCAGCAGTCGACCGTCGGCCCACACCGCCGCCCATGGCAGCGGATGACCCTGGGTATCGACACCGCTGTACTTGAAGCTGCCGTCGCGGATGTGATCGAACAGTACCTGCGGATCACCCAGCGGTCGTGGCGGCTGGCCGTCGGGCGGCAACACAGCCAGACTCAGTTCGAGCTGCAATTCGCCATGACCGTCGTCCACCAGCCGCAGCCGCTGCAATTGCGGGCCCAGCTTGCCGAGATAGCCCGGCAGCGGCGCAACGTAGCGCATCTCGCGGGCACTGCCGGCGAAGTAGATGTCCTCGCCATGATCGTTGTGGCTGATCGGCTGGATCAGGCTTTGTGCCAGTTCGCGCCGCAGGAAATCCTGGGCAGAGCGCAGCTGGTCGATCCGTTCCACCGCCGCGGCACCCGAGCGGACACTGTGGCTGGCGGTCCGGATGCCCGAGTACACGCCAAGCAGCAGCAACGCCAGCAGCACCAGCGAGGCAAGCACTTCCAACAGGGTGAACCCGGCATGGCTCTTCATGGAGCTGCCTGCGCATCGCCGAAGCTGCTGCCGGTTTCCATGCCGGTCAGGCGCAAGGTGCGGAAGTGCGCGGACTGCGGATGCGCAAGCGGACCCCACAGCACATCCAGGTCAAGCTGGTACAGATGCAACGGCGCATTCGGCAGCGCCGGGCCCGCCTGCGTCCACGGCGTCACCACCAGCTGCCAGCGAAACCGCGCATTGAACTGTCCCGAGCTGTTGCCCGGTTTCGGCGGCTGGCCGACGAACACACTGTCCAGCTTGCTGCGCGCCCACATCGCCGCCTCGCTGTGCTCGGCAGCGTTCTGAGTCAGGCTGATCGATGCGCCGGCCACCTTCATCAGGGCGGTGAAGGCGATCGCCAGCAACATGATCGCGGCAATCATTTCGATCAGGCTGAAGCCGCGCTGCGCGCGTGATGCCCGCAGGCATGGATGGCTGCGTTTCATCGGGTTGCCGCCATATCCACCACGCGCACTTCGCCGGTCAGCCAGGACACGTTGACATGCCACTGGCGCTTGCCGCTCTGCAAGGTGATGCGACCGCCGGTGGAGCTGCCGTCGGGGAAAAAACGGATGCGTCCGGTGTGATCGTTCGGCTGGTCTTCCGCTGCGCTGGTGATGCCGAGCCGCAGGCCCTTCGGCAACGAAACGTCGCGCTTTTTCACGTCGCGATAGGTGTTCGCACGGGTGTCCACGTCGAAGCTCTGTTCCGTCCCGCGCACGATCGCCTGGGCACGCGTCGCACGCAACGCGGCGGCCAGCTCGCTGCTCGCGGCGCGCACGCGCGCGCTGGCCAGACCCTGGGTGACCGAGATCGACACCGCCGCTGCCGCGATGCCGATCAACAGGATCACCGCCAGCATTTCCAGCAGGGTGAACCCACGCATGCGACCCGTGCGGCGTCCGAAGCCGGTCGAGGGTGGCGAAATCGCATGGCGCTGGAACGAAAGGGACATGGATTCAGCAAGACCTGGCTACTGCCAGTTGCCTACGTCCTTGCTGTAATCGTCGCCGCCGGGCTTGCCGTCCTGACCGTAGAAAATCAGGTCATAGGCACCGTGGTCGCCGGGTGCCTTGTAGCCAAAATCGTGGCCCCACGGATCCTTCAGTTCCGATGGCTTGCTGTACGGACCCTGCCAGTTCGCCGCGTTTGACGGCTTGGCTACCAGGTCCTGCAGCTGCTGCGGGGGCGAGCCGTTGTCCAGCGCGTAGTTCTCGATCTTCTGGCCAAGCGTCGTGAGCTGCGCCTTGCCCGCACCGTACTTGCCCTTGTCCAGCTTGCCGATAACCGAGGGTACGACCACGGCTGCGATGATGCCGATCAGTGCGATCACCGCCAGCATTTCGAGAAGGGTAAAGCCGCCTGCGCGGCGCATGGATCGTGATGGGCGATTGTGCATGAAGAACCTCGAGGTAACGATTGGACAAACAAAAAGGCTGTACGGTGTCACGGCAGCGTGCCGGCCACGCGCGCTCACTGGATGCTGCCCGTCAAGCTCAGCAGCGGCAGCATGATCGCGGCCATGATCACACCCACCATCACCGTCATCACGATAGTCAGCGCCGGCACCAGCGCCGCCAGCAGGCGATCGATCGATCGCCTGGACTCAAGCTCGAAGGTATCGGCGACCTTCAGCAACATGACATCGAGCTGCCCGGCCTCCTCGCCCACCTGCACCATCTGGATCGCTAGCCGCGGAAACAGTTTCGACTGCCCCAGCGCCAGACTCAGGCCGGCGCCGCCTTTGACCTGCTCATGCGCCGCGCTCAACGCGGTATCCAGTGCAACGTTGGCGGTGACTTGACGGGAAATGGTCAGCGCACCCAGCAGCGGCACGCCATTCTTCAGCAGGGTGCCCAGCGTGCGGGCGATCCGCGCGGTTTCCACTTTGAGCAGCAACGGGCCGATCAGCCTCATTTTCAGCATCCGCGTATGCCAGGCCAGCCGTGCTTCCGGATCGCGCAGGCGCGCGCGCCAGACGAACCAGCCGCCGACCAGCAGGATCAGCATCAGCCACCACCATGATTGCAGCGTGTTGCCCAGCAGAAGAACTGCCTGGGTGATCCAGGGAATCGGTACCTGCATGTCGGTGAAGATCGGCACGAACTGCGGCACCACATAGGCCAGCAGCAGCACCAGCGAACCAAGCACGCCTACCATCAGGAACGCCGGATAGATCAGCGCGTTGACGATGCTGCCGCGCATCTGCTGCGAGCGCTGGAGATAGTCGGCCAGTCGGCGCAGCGTTTCCTCCAGCGAGCCGCCGGCTTCACCCGCGCGGACCAGGCTGACGTAGAGTTTTGGAAACACGCCATGTTCCTCGTCCAGCGCGGACGACAGCGTGTTGCCGCCGCGCACGCGGTCGCGCACGCGTTCCACCAGTTTCTTCGCACTCTCGCTTTCGGGCAGGTCGAGCAGGATGCCGAGTGCACGATCCAGCGGCTGTCCGGCACCAAGCAAGGTCGCCAGTTGGTGGGTGAATTGCGCCAGCTGGTCGCCGTTGAACGGGCCGCGCTTGAACAGTGCGGCAAGGCCACCGCCACTCGCCGCGCCGACAGCCGGCTGCGCAGCGAGTGGCGTGTGGCCCTGATCCTGCAGGCGGCCGATCACTTCCTCGACGCTGAGCGCTTCCATCTCGCCGTGCAGCACTTCGCCGGCATCGCTGACCGCCTTGTAACGGAACTGCGCCACGTCAGTTTTCCTGGGTGACGCGCAGCACTTCTTCCAGCGTGGTGACACCCGCCACCGCCTTGGCGATACCGTCCTCGTACATCGTGCGCATGCCTTCGGCACGCGCCTGGCGCTCGATCTCGCCGGCGTCGGCGCGCTGCATCACCAGTCGGCGCAACGGATCGCTCATGGTGAGAAATTCCATGATCGCGCGACGCCCGCGATAGCCGCTGGGATTGGCCGCGCTGCTGCCCGGCTTCCACAGCCGGATCGGACGCTCGTCGGTGTATTTTTCCAGTTCGAACTGCGCGATCACTTCGGGCAACGGCTCGTACGAGGTCGCCGTGTCCGGATCCAGCCGGCGCACCAGTCGCTGTGCCAGGATGCCGTTGATGGTGGAGCCGAGCAGATAGTCTTCCACGCCCATGTCGAGCAGGCGCGTGATGCCGCCGGCGGCGCTGTTGGTATGCAGGGTGGACAAGACCAGATGGCCGGTGAGCGCGGACTGGATCGCGATGCGGCAGGTTTCGAGATCGCGCATTTCGCCGATCATGATCACGTCCGGATCCTGGCGCACGATCGAACGCAGCGCGCCGGTGAAATCCAGTCCGATCTGCGGCTTCACCTGGATCTGGTTGATACCCTCGATCTGGTATTCGACCGGATCCTCCACGGTGATGATCTTCACGTCGGGTGTGTTGATCTGCGACAGCGCGGTGTAAAGCGTGGTGGTCTTGCCTGAACCGGTCGGTCCGGTGACCAGCAGGATGCCATGCGGGCGTTGCAGCACGTCGACAAAGCGCTGCTTGAAACTGTCGGTGAAACCCAGCGATTCGAAATCGAACACCACCGATTCGCGATCGAGGATGCGCATCACCACCGATTCGCCGAAGCTGGTCGGCACAGTCGACACGCGCA
>JBDTZX010000108.1:0-2405 GCA_040004895.1 Rhodanobacter sp.
CTCGCGCAGCTTGGCGGTCTGCTGCGCGTCCAGCAGCGCATGTTTGCTCTGCTCGTTCCGGTCCTGCGCGTCGAGTTCGGCACCGATCAGCCGGGCGAACAGTTCCAGCGTCTGGACCACGTTCGGCTCGTCCAGCTTCGCCGGCAGCGGATCGAGCGCACACAGCGTTCCGAAGAACACCCCGTTCCCGAGGAAGATCGGGATCGAGATGTAGCTCTCGAAGCCGTACATTTTTGGCGTCGGATGATCGCGGTAATACGGGTGCTTGGTCGCCTCGTTGAAGACCACCGTCTGATGGTGCTGACGGACCTCGTTGCAGAGGGTCGATTCGAGCACCAGTTCGCTGCCGGGTTCCATGCCGAAATCGATCTGGTCATACACCGCACAGGCCGTCCAGTGGCTGTCGGTGACGCGCGCCACCACCGTGAACCGCATTCCGGTGGTCTGCGCGACGGCCTGCAGGATGGTCGGCACCGATGTCAGCCGCGCGATCGCACGGAGGTCATCGGCAATCGGCCGATGTACTGAAGTCTTGATGGTTTCCAGGGTGTGCATGGCGGAATTCTAGCGTCTGTGGCGGGATTCGCATCCTTTCGGAGGGCGCTGACGAAGCGCAGCGCGTTGCCGGATCACGAAAAGGATCCAGCGAACGCGACCTTTCTGATGGTCATGTACCTGGCCAGGATTTGTTCCTGCGATCTACCCGGGATCCTCGCGCGACACACCGGAATGTCGCGGCTTCGACAGCTTGCCGTGGAACGACGCCTGGCTTGCGAGCTCCGTGGTCACAGCAGCGTCACCTGCGCTCCGCAAGGATTTATGGTGAGGATGCAGGTGTCCCGCCTGCACGTGCCAGCCAGGAGGATCGCCACCCATGAATGATGCGGAGGATCCTGTTTCCAACGCTCCTGTTTCAAAGGACCGACCGGTCGATGGCCTGCTGGTGATGGTGGTCGAGGACGAGTTGCTGATCGCCGCATCGCTGGAGATCGCACTGGAATCGAGGGGCTATCGGGTGATCGGCCCGGTGGCTACGGTGGACGAGGCGCTCGAACTGCTGAAGACCGAACAGCCCGACATGGCGCTGATCGACTACCGGCTGGCCAGGACCACGACCGAAGCGCTGGTAAGCCCGCTCCAGACACGCAAGATTCCGGTCTGTGTGCTGACCGGTTACAGCGCATCCCAGCTGCCGCCGACCTACGCGGGATGCACCGTGCTGGAAAAGCCGTTTCGGATGAACGCGCTGCTGGAAGCGCTGGAGCACATCCGGCACGGCTGATTCAGGTCCGACCGGGCCGCGCCCGGGTCGACGTAAGGCGTGCCGTATCCGCTCGATGGTGATAGCGTCCGCACCGGCGTAGGCTGCAATGCAGAATGCGTTGTGCGAGCGGGCGACTGGAGTCGCTGCCTGGGGGATACATCATGAGCGGCACCGCCATCCGGGTGATGGTATTCGAGGACGACTTTCTGCTCGCCGGCACCCTTGCCGACGTGCTCGTCAGGCTTGGCTGCCAGGTTGGCAGCTGCGTGGGTTCGTACGACGAGGCGATGAAAGCGGCGGACACCGAACAGTGCGATCTCGCCGTGGTGGATCTGGAACTCCGCGGCATGATGGCCTATCCGATCCTTGACCGGCTGGAGGCGCGAGGCATCGCCTACATCATGTCCACCAGCACGGTGCGCAGCGACATTCCGGATCGCTACCGCGCCGCGCCGCTGCTGTCCAAGCCGTACACGATCGACCAGCTGCGTGCGGCGATCGAGCGGATGCTCGCGACGGATGATCCGCTGACTTAGGCCGAAGCATTCGAGCGTGGGCGCACATCGGACATACGACACTGGCCCCTGCGAGCACGACGTCGAAAGCTGAGCTCTCCGTTCGCCAAATCAGCCCCATGTCGCGCATCGCCTGGTTTTTCGCACGGGCCTTGCTCGCACACGCGGCAGGAGATCCCGGCAAGGCCGCCTGCGGCGCCTGGCAGAGCGAGTTGTCGTTTGCGCAGAGCGTGCAGCCGCATGATGCGGACCGGCAGGATCGCTGCCGGGCGACATCGGCGCGGGTTGAACCGGCTCAGGCATTGATGTCCGAAAACGGCGAGTTCGCCTCCGCCACGGGTGCTAGCCTGCGTGCATGTCCGATGTCTTCGCCACCACCCTGCCCGACATCCGCACCTGCGAACAGGCTCGCCGCAGCCGCGACGCGCGCTTCGACGGGCTGTTCTTCACTGCCGTCACCAGCACGCGCATCTACTGCCGACCGGTGTGCCCGGCGCCATCCCCGAAGCTGCAGAACATCCGCTACTACGGCAGTGCCGCGGCGGCGGAAGCGGCGGGTTTTCTGCCGTGCCTGCGCTGCCGGCCGGAGCTCGCTCCGGGCAACGCGGTCTGGCAGCGCGGCGAAC
>JBDTZX010000518.1:0-2397 GCA_040004895.1 Rhodanobacter sp.
ACTTGCGCGAACAACGATGGGGCCATCCGGCCTGCGGGACAAGTGCCGATGGATATAGCGACCACTGCCGATTCCCCGTCACGGACGCTTTGTCGACTGGACGAAATACCCGATGGCGGTGCCACCGCTGTGGATGCCGTGCTGGCCGACGGCGAGGAGAGCGTGATCCTCTTGCGGCGTGGCCAACAGGTTCATGCGTATCTCAATGTCTGCCCGCATGCGGGCAGACGGCTGGACTATGCGCCGGGCAAATTCCTGCTGAAAGATGGCACGTTGATCTGCGCGGTTCACGGGGCCACCTTCAACGGTGGCGATGGTCTGTGCATTGCGGGGCCATGTCGGGGAGAACATCTCCAGACCGTGGCTGTGCAGATCGACAGCGGGGAAATCCGGCTCGCGCAGACGAAACCCGCAGTCAGCGGGACATGACATCCATCAACGGAACATCAAGTTGATCGTGACCAGCGTGACGATGAGTACCACCACTGTGAGCGGCGCACCGACGCGCAGGAAATCCCTGCCGCGATAGCCGCCAGGGCCGGTCACCATCATTAACGCGGGATGGCCGGCGCTGAGCAGGAAGGTGTTCGACGACGACACTGCCACGATCAGCGCATACGCCGACGGGTTGCCACCCGTGGCAACGGCCACGCTGATCGCGATCGGCACCATCATCACGGTGGCGCCGACGTTCGACATCACCTGCGAGAACAGCAGCGTGAGCACGGCCAGGCATAGTTGCAACACCCACGGCGCAGTACCGCCCAGGTGAACCAGCACTTCCTGCGCGATCCAGGCGGCGGTGCCGGTGGCGTCCATCGACCAGCCCAGCGGAATCAGGCAGGCGATCACGAAGATGGTCTTCCAGTTGATCGCCTTGAACGCCTCGTCCATGTTCAATACACCGGTCAGCAGCATGGCAATCGCGCCGGCCATCATCGACAGCGACAGGTCGAGGTTGGTGAACAGGGCCAGTCCCTGCGCCATCAGGAAGAAACCCACCGCCTGCCAGATCTTGCCGGGGCGCTGTTCCTCCTTCGGGATGTCGGTGACGACGACCAGATCCTTGTCTTCGGAGGCCAACGCCAGATCGCGCCAATTGCTGTGCAATACCATCGTGTCGCCAGCGCGCAGGCTGACCGCGCGCACGTCATCGCGGAACACCTGATCCCCGCGCGTCACCGCCAGCACCGAAATGCCGAAACGCTTGCGCAGGCGCAGCTCGCCAACGGTGTGTTTGACGAAGCGTGATACGGGTGGAAGAACCACCTCGGAAATGCCGGCGCGGGTCGGGTTGAACAGCTCGCCGAGCTGGCGCATGCGCGTGGACAGACGGCATAACTGGTTGTTGGCAAATTGACTCAGCTGCTCGCGCGGGCCGAGTACGCCAAGTACCGATCCGACCCAGATCACGTGGTCGGCCGGGGGCGCCATGCGCGAGTCATTGCCGCTCTTGATCGCCAGGATCAACGGTGCGTCATGCAATTGCTCGGCCTCGCCGATGCTCATGCCGACCAGCGGGCTTTCCGCGGTGACGGTCAGCTCGGCGGTCTCGCCACTGATGCCATAGGTTTCGGCAAAGTAACTCTCGGTGCGGCCGGGCGTGACTTTCAGTCGTGCGTCTTCGTGACCGGGCAGCAGCTTGCGGCCGAAAAAGTAGAAGTACGCCACGCCGACCAGCGCCAGCGCCAGTCCCACCGGAGTGACGCTGAACAAGCCGAATTTGGGAATCGTGTGCGCGCCCGGCGGCAGGTTCAGATTAGTGCTGGCAATCAGGTCGTTCAGCACGATAAGCGGGGAGTTCGCGATCAGGGTGGTATTGGTGGCGGTGAGGATGCAGAACGCCATCGGCAGCAGCAGTCGCGACAGCGGCACGCCGGTGCGTGCGGACAATCGGCTGCTGACCGGGATCATCAATGCGGCCAGCGCCTGGCTCGGAATCACTGCGCTGAAGAGGCTGGCAACCAGGTTGATCACCATGCCCAGGCGTGACTCCACGCCGCTGGCCATGCGCATCACGAAGCGCGCGGTGTGGGTGAGCACGCCGGCGCGATCGAGCCCTTCGCCCATGATCATGATGGCGATGATCGCGATGACCGCGTTGCCGGCGAAACCGTTGAACACGCGCTCGGACGGGATCAGTCCGGTCAGCCCGATCACCACCACCACCAGCAGCGCCACCATATCGGCGCGAATCCACTCCAGCACCAGCATAAGCATGGTGAAGCCCAACAGGGCGAGCACCATGATCATTTCGGGGCTTAGCGAGAGCGCCACTAGCGTGCTTCCCGCGAAGGCAGTTGGCAACGGTGCATGCGGCGGGGCAGTGGAAGCTTCACGCTGCGTCGATTCGTCCCTGTCTGGATCGCCTCAGTATAAGCGCGCTGGCGCGACGGC
>JBDTZX010000168.1:0-7966 GCA_040004895.1 Rhodanobacter sp.
TGGGATGACTGGGAAGTCATCCTAAAGGCCAGCGGCGACCTTTTCGAGTTCCACGATGTGAAGGATCTGCCACTCAACCACGTCTGGACCATCCTCGAATCCGGTGATGGCGATGACGGCAACTGGTATGCCTCGCCGGGCCTGCACCTCGTCAATCGAATGGGCTACGTAATGACCAAACGACCATGGGTAGACGAGATGCGCGACGCCATCTATTTCCTCGACGATTTCGACCACGAGGAAGAGGAAGAGGAAGAGGAAGAGGAAGAAGATGACAATGGTGACTACTGAAATCGCATTCACTATTTTTCTTTATCTATACCGGGACGCCGCCAACTTCAGTGTTCTTGGCACGCTGTTATTACGCGGTGCTTGCACTGCAAGGATGGAGCACTTCATACGCGCCAACTGCGATAGCCATGAATATTTCGTTGCCGAACAAGTGAGAGTGCCGACTCTGTACGCCGGGCCCTACAAATTAAGCAATGGACCCACCATAGACGACGTAGCCTTCCATGAGTTTCTCGGCTTGCGGCCCGCAACATCGGACGATGTCGCATCGCTGAAATGTAGCGGCAAGCTCTATGACTTGGCTGGAAAATTCTGTGGCGTGCGCCGTTGGGATTGCGCCTTGTCGCCACATTGCTGGTGAACACGTACCGAGCCCTCCGCTCCAACCCCCCTTCAAACCCGCCTATCCGCCAACCAATGCACTAACCCGTCCCACTACTGAAAGCGAGGGGCGTCGCGCCTCCGCCCCGGCTTCACCGTTCTTCGCTCCCTGCCTAGTCATGGCAGCAAGAAACCGATCAAGAACAGGCCCGGCTTTGTCTGCTCCTGTTCTTGACGCGGACTGTTCAGGCCTTCTGCCACGACGTCGCCAGTTCGTCGGCGAAGTCCCGATACCGACGCGGTGGGTGACCGAGCAGGCCGGTGAGAATGTCGATCGCGTGTGGCTTGCCCAGCATGCCGTCGACGTGGAAGCGGCCCAGCATCAAGCGCAGGTCGTAGGCCGACCAGGATGGGATGACAGTGGCCATGAAGCCTTCATAGGCATCCAGATCATTGCCACCATACGTAATGGGTTTGGCCAGACGCTCCGACCAGATCGTCGCCAGCGCATCGCCGGTGAGGGCATCCGGCCCCACGATCTCGATCACCTCCCGCGGCAACGGCGCCTGACTGCGGGCGCGACGCAACAAGGCGGCCACCGCGATTTCCGCGATGTCGCGCACGTCGACCATCGACACGCCCACATCGCCGATGGGCATGCCATAGCGTCCGTGCTGCAACAGGCCGTCGCGCAGCATGGCGTCGTTCTGCATGAAATAGGACGGACGCAGCACGGTCACCGGCAGGTCGTACTGCTCGATCATCCGTTCCACGGTGTACTTGCCGGTGAAATGCGGCACGTCGGTATAAGCGTCGCTGTTGAGCACCGACAGATAGACGATGCGTTCGATGCCGGCCTCGCGCGCCAGGCTCAGCGTGCTGATGGCCTGGGTGACTTCATCAGCCACCACGGCATTGAGCAGAAACAGCGTGTCGACATGCTTCAGCGCCGCGCGCATCGAGGGGATATCGGTCATGTCGCCCTTGACTGCGGTGACACCGTCCGGGAACGAGACCTTGTCCGGATCTCGCGTCAACGCGTGGACGCTGGCGCCCTGCGCGACCAACCCGCGCACGACGAGATTGCCGATGGTGCCGGTACTGCCAGTGACAAGAATGTTCATGTTCGCAACTCCTTTGGTGGGGGACAGCTGCATCCTGACGTTTCATTGTCGTCGCCGATAGTCGCATAATCTGGACATCCCGTCTCACTCATGGAACACCGATGGACTTGCTCGCGCTGGCCGATTTCAACGACGTGGCGCGACATGGCGGCGTCGGCCGCGCCGCACGGCTCACCGGCCGGCCCAAAGCCACACTTTCGCGCCGGGTGCGCCAGCTGGAGGACGCGCTCGGCGTGCGCCTGTTCGAACGCGGCGGCCACGAGCTGCACCTCACCGAGGAAGGGCGCGAGCTGCAGGAACAGACGCAGTCGCTGCTGGAGCACATCGATGAAGTCGGCGACATGCTGCGGCGAGGCATCAGCACGCCGCGCGGCCGGCTGCGCATCAGCGCGCCGGTGCTGTTCGGAAACCGCGGACTTGGCCGCATCGCCGCGGACTACGCGCTCGCCTATCCCCAGGTGCAACTGGAAGTGATCACCGAGGATCGCTTCGTCAACGCGGTGGACGACGACTTTGACCTGATCATTCGCGCCAACCCGGACCCCGCGACGGACCTGGCCGGGCGCTGTTTCCTGCGCGATGTGCTGGTGGTGGTGGCCGCCCCGTCCCTGCCGCGCCCAGTCAGGCAAGGCGGTGCCGCCGTACCCGTCATCGCCCTGCCCCGGACGCCGGCCGATGCACCGTGGCAGCTCAGCCGCGCAAGAAGCGTGCTGACCATCGCGACCCGCACCGTGCTGCGCCTGTCGTCGATGGCGATGATCCACGACGCCGTGAAGTCAGGCATCGGCGCCGCCGCCATGCCGCGCTCGCTGGTGCAGTCCGATATCGACGCTGGCCGGCTTGTCGACTGGGGCATGCTCGCCGACCGTCGCATCGAGGTGTGGGCGCTGTATCCCTCACACCGGCATGTGAGTGCCCGCGTCAGCGCGTTCGTGAAACTGCTGGTGGACCGCTTCGAAAACGCCTCGCCCAAGGCCTTTGCGCGACTCGCAAACAACGGGTAGCGCGTCGCGGCGTGGCCTCGACGTGCCTGGTGTCGAGCCCGACGGCATTGCGCCTGATGCGCTGGCTCCGCTTCCGCACTTCGACGATGCAGCGATGCTCGCGGGGGATCCGCAATACGGGTCGCATTCATCCCCTCGCGTCGTACTTCCGCGCAAAAGGTGACGGAGGTCGTTGATCGCGTGCCACCCGTGGGACAGGTGCTTCAAGGGCAGGCCAAGATGAGGAGATGCCGCCGCACCGGATGTCTATCGTGCAGAAATCTGCAATGTCTCTGCCCCTCGTGACCGCACAGTACTAACCCGCTATCTCGCGACAGCATGGCCGGCCGACAAGCGCGCCACCGCCGCATTCGCACGCGCCACCCACACACTGTCAGGTGCATCCGCCTTCAGCGCGCGCCACGTCTGCATGGCCTGATCGGGCTGACCGGCCGCCTCCTGCAATTGCGCGAGTACCGAACGCATGAACGGATCATCGTATGCGAGCTGGCGCAGCGTGATGACCTGCTCGGCCGGCGGCACGGCGTGCAGCAATGCGGTAGTCGTGTCCGCATCGCGACCGAAAGCCGCATAGGCGTCCTTGAGGCTGCCACGCGTACTGGCGTCGATCGCTTCGCCGTGTGCACGCATGTCGGTGACGACTTGCAGCAGCGCGCTGCCCGCGGCAGCGGAGTGCTCGTTATGCAAGGCGGCGATCTGCAGACTCCGAACGTAGGCACGCACCGGGCCGCTGGCGGCGCGGCTGTCGGCGAGGGCATCGGCAAAGTGCTGCGCGGCCTGCGCCGGATCGCCGTGCTGCCAGAGCATCCAGTGACCCCAGAAGGCGTTGGCATAGGCGTTGTGTGGATCGGACTTCAGCGCGAGGGCGTAATCCCGCGAGGGGTCGACCACGGCGCCGGTGTCGCGGCTGGCGAGAAACGTCGACCAGCCAAGATGACCCAGCAGATCCGCCAGATGCTGTCCGCTGGCCGCTGCCGCGCCGCGTTCGAGCACCGGCGCCACCGGATCGACAAGGGTGGAAAACGGCTGACCCGGACCCGGCCTCGCATCGCGCAGCCACTGCATGCCGATGTCCTGCTGCTGCAACCGGAGTTCTCCGCGGCGACGATCGATCGACCACAACGTGGATTCGACCGGTCCGGCCGCATCGGCGAGCGCGATGGCCTGTCCGATACTGGTCCACGCCCTGGCGGACTCGCCACGATCGGATTCCAGCTGAGCCACCTGCTCCAGCTGATGGACCTGGGTCATGCGGTCCGTCGCGTCGTGCACCAGCTTGGCGCCCTGGTACAGCGCGAGCAGCAGCGACACGATCGCGCCGATACCGGCGACGCGCTTGAGCACGCGCTCGAACATGGACGGCGGCGCAGTGGCTGTCGTGGTGGTGGTGCGCTTCATCGGTTGCCCTCCCCCGTGCAGTGTGGCCCCTTCGGAACACCGCTGCCAAGCAGCGGATCCTGCGGACGTGCTGCAGTAAAAACTGCCGTGGCGCACGAATCTGCCGGACATGCATGCCCGACGCCACGTTCCGTGCGGGGCAGCTTCGCCGTTCGTACACTCCTTCCGCGTGCCGATGACAACGCAAGAGAACGGGACCGGCTTCCTCAGCGATTCGAACATTGCTTCTCCGGGTCAAAGACAGACTTGCCCGAAAAAATTCACTCTCGCGTCCGCACCAGGCCCGACACGGCCGGCACGATCCGTTGAGGGGTTGCAGCTTGTTTCCTTGCTTGATCGCATGATTGGCCAGGCGCCAAACGGAGGAGTGTCATGAAACTGTGGGCCATCGCCCTGTGTCTGCTGGCCGCATGCGCAAGTGTGCATGCGAAGACGGAGATCTGGCAGCCCGAGGCCGGGCATACGCAGCTTCCGCTGTGGCCCGGAATGCCGCCTGATGCCAAGCCCATGCCGGAGCCGGAGTACGCCAGGACAGGCAACGATCTGCTCGCCGGCAAACCCGTGGTTGCGGCAAGCAACGTGTCGCGGCCCACGCTGACCGTGTATGCGCCCAAGGGAAAGAACACCGGTGCCGCCGTGGTGGTGTTTCCGGGCGGCGGTTTCCAGATCCTGGCAATGGATCTGGAAGGCACCGAGATCTGCGACTGGCTGACCTCCCGCGGCGTCACGTGCGTGCTGTTGAAGTATCGCGTTCCGAGCGAGCCGTACGACTGGCACTGCGATTGCCGACCGCACAATTTCCAGCTGTCGATGCAGGCATTGGTGGACGCGCAGAGAACGTTGCGACTGGTGCGTTTGCATGCGGCCGAATGGCACATCGATCCGCACAAGGTGGGCGTGATCGGTTTTTCGGCGGGCGGCTATCTGGTGGCGGAAGTCAGCACGACCTTCGATCGCCACCTGTATGCGCCCGTCGATGCCGCCGACAAGGAGAGCAGCCGCCCGGATTTCGCGATGGCGATTTATCCGGGACATCTGGTCACTGACAAAGAAGTGTGGAACAGCAATGTCACGGTTTCGCACCAGACACCGCCCACGTTTCTGGTGCAGGCCGAAGACGACTACGTGGACGGCGTGAACCAGGCGCTGTTCTATTTCATTGCGCTGAAGAAAGCCGATGTGCCGGTGGAAATGCATCTGTACGCCCACGGCGGGCACGCCTTCGGACTGAGGTCCACATCGAATCCGATCACCCGCTGGCCGGCGCTGGCCGAAACATGGATGAGCACGATCGGGATGATTCCTGCGGCGAGCAAATAGGCACAGCCGCTGGATCGTCGCGATGACCGCAAACGATGCGCCAAAACGGAGTACCGCCGTGAAACTGTGGATTATTGTTCTGTGCCTGCTGGCTGCATGCGCAAGCGCGCATGCGAAATCGGAGACGTGGCAGCCGGACGTTGGACTAACACAAATACCGCTGTGGCCCGGCACGCCACCGTATGCCCAGCCGACGCCCGGACCGGAATATGCCAAGACAGGCAAGGAACCGAACGCCCGCAAGACCGTGATTGCCGTAAGCAACGTGTCGCGGCCCACGATGACGGTGTATGCGCCCAAGGGGAAAAACACCGGTGCTGCAGCCGTCGTGTTTCCGGGTGGTGGTTTCGAGAACCTGGCCATCACCGGGGAAGGCACCAGGGTCTGCGATTGGTTGACCTCCCGTGGTATCACGTGCGTGCTGCTGAAGTATCGCGTGCCAAGCAAGCCCTACGACTGGCATTGCGATTGCCGACCACACAACCTCGAGCTGTCGATGCCGTCGTTGCAAGACGCCCAACGAACATTGAGGCTGGTGCGCTCTCGCGCTGCGGAATGGCACATCGATCCACACAAGGTGGGCGTGATTGGATTTTCAGCAGGTGGGTTTCTGGTGGCGGAAGTCAGCAGCACCTTCAACCGCCGTCTGTATGCGCCAGTCGACGCCGCCGACAGGGAAAGCAGTCGCCCGGATTTCGCGATGGCCATTTATCCTGGACATCTCACTGCCGACGGCACGACGTTCAATCGCAACGTGACCGTCACACATGAAACACCACCCACGTTTCTGGTCCAGGCAGAAGACGATTACGTGGATGGCGTAGAGCAGGCGCTGGTCTACTTCACTGCGCTGAAGAAAGCCGCGGTGCCGGTGGAAATGCACCTGTACGCCAAGGGCGGGCATGGATTCGGAATCAGGCCTACGTCAAACCCGATCAGCCACTGGCCCGCTCTCGCCGAAACATGGATGAGCACGATCGGGATGATTCCCGCGGCGGGCAAATAGCGGGACTTCCGGGACGATTCGCTGTGGATGCCGACAGTGGCAAGGTCAAAAAATAGCTGACAACGCGGCGAACCCTTCCCCACTTGTGGGGAAGGTGCCCGAAGGGCGGATGGGGAGCCCCGCACTCGCCGCACATCACCATCGAAGCCCGCCTGCACGGGTTTCAAGGCCAGCCCCGTTCCCCACCCCAGCCCTCCCCCGGAGGGGGAGGGAGTTCGGGGACTTCGCTCGCATCTACTTGGGTGCTCGATGTATTGGGGTGACCGGCGCCTTCGCGTTTGCCGCAAAAGAAAGGCCCGCCAATCGGCGGGCTTTTCGCTTTCACGAGATGGAGGTCAACAAGGTGCGAAACGCTTCAGCCCAGCAACACCCGATTCATCCGCTGCACGAACGCCGACGGATCCGGCAACTGCGCACCGGCGGTGATTTCCGCCTGCTCCAGCAGCAGCGTGGCGAGGTCACGCGCCTTGCCTTCATCCGCCTCGGCCTCGACGCGCTTGACCAGCGCATGCTGCGGATTGATCTCAAGCGTCGGCTTGTTCTCCGGCATGTCGTGGCCGGCCTCGCGCAGCAGACGCGCCAGGTGCGGAGCCATCTCGTAGTCACTCAGCGCAAGGCACGAGGGTGAGTCGGTGAGGCGGGCGGAAACCTTGACGTCACCGACGCGATCGCCGAGCAGCTCCTTCAGTTTCTTCAGCAGCGGCTCGGCGTCCTTGGTTGCCTCTTCCTGCTTTTTCTTGTCGGCGTCGTCGAGCGGCACCTCACCCTTGGCGACGCTCTTGAGCTTCTTGCCTTCGTATTCGCTCAGCGAACCGATCATCCATTCGTCGATGCGATCGGACATCAGCAGCACTTCGATGCCCTTGGCCTTGAACGCTTCCAGCTGCGGGCTGCCGAAGGCGGCGGCGTAACTGTCGGCGGTGATGTACCAGATCGCGTCCTGACCCACGGCCATGCGGCCGATGTAGTCGTCCAGCGAGACGTTCTGTGCGGTGCCGTCGCCCTTGGTCGAGGCGAAGCGCAGCAGCTTGGCGATGCGCTCGCGGTTGTTGGCGTCTTCGCTGATGCCTTCCTTCAGCGTGTTGCCGAAGGCCTTGTAGAAGGTGGCGAATTTTTCCGGCTCGTCGCGCGCCAGTTTCTCGATCAGGTCGAGCACGCGCTTGACGCAGGCGGCCTTGATGCGCTCGAGCTGGCGGTTCTGCTGCAGCAGCTCGCGGCTCACGTTGAGCGGCAGGTCATCGGCATCGACCACACCGCGCACGAAGCGCAGGTAGTTGGGCAGCAGCTCTTCGGCGGCGTCCATGATGAAGACGCGCTTGATGTAGAGCTTGAGTCCCTTGCGCTCGTCGCGGCCGCCCATCATCAGGTCGAACGGCGGTTGCGACGGCAGGTACAGCAAGGTGGTGAAGCTCTGGCTGCCTTCGACGCGGTTGTGCGTCCACGCCAGCGCATCGTTGAAATCGTGGCCGAGCGACTTGTAGAAGCTCTGGTAGTCCTCGTCG
>JBDTZX010000261.1:0-2370 GCA_040004895.1 Rhodanobacter sp.
CCGTCCGCGGGACACAGCAGGGTGGCCGGATCGGTATCGGGCTGGCGTGCATCGGCGCGCAGCTTGCGCGTGAAGAATGCATTGAAGTGCTGATAGGCGAGCGCATCGGGCTGCACCGCCTCGGCCATGTTGACATCGTAGTTGCGCACGATGGTCCCGATCAGCCAGTTCTTCCATGGCGTGAAAGTCCAGCGCGTGGCCCAGTAGACGATCCGCGAAAGGAAGCGGTGCGGCAGGATGTACTGCAGAAATACGTTGAAGGTCATCGGCGAAGTATACCGGCGGGCCGTATAATTGCCGGCCATTCCGCCCGTATCGCCTGGACTTCCGTGACCGCCGAACTCGCTTCCATCATTGACTTCATCCGTTACGGTGCCAGTCGGTTTTCCGCTGCCGGGCTCACCTTCGGGCACAGTCACGACAATCCGATCGACGAAGCCACGCACCTGATCCTGGCCAGCCTGCATCTGCCGCCGGATATCCCGCCGGCATACGGCGCGGGCAGGCTGACCGCGGCGGAACGCGAGAACGTGCTGACGCTGATCGAGCGGCGCGTCAATGAGCGCCTGCCGGTGGCCTACCTGGTGGGTGAAACATGGTTCGCCGGGTTGAAGTTCAAGAGCGATCGTCGTGCGCTGGTGCCGCGCTCGCCGATTGCCGAACTGATCGAATCAGGTTTTGCACCCTGGCTGGATGAGCGTCACGTCGAACGTGCGCTGGACCTGTGCACGGGGTCGGGCTGCATCGGCATCGCCATTGCCGAGTACAACCCGGCGTGGCAGGTCGACATTGCCGACATCAGCGATGAAGCGTTGTCGCTGGCGCGCGAGAACATCGCGTTCCAGCACGTCGAGGGCCGCGTCAAGGCGATCCAGTCGGACCTGTTCGCCGGCGTGAAAGGGCAGCGCTACGACCTGATCGTCTCCAATCCGCCGTATGTCACCGACGACGAATATGCAGCGCTGCCCGGCGAGTATGCGCACGAGCCGAAGCTCGGACTCACTTCCGGCGTCGACGGTCTGGACCTGTGCCTGCGCATGCTGGACGAGGCCGCCGATCATCTCGCCGACGACGGTCTGCTGATCGTCGAAGTAGGCGAAAGCGAGCATGCGCTGGCGGCTCTGCTGCCCGAGGTGCCGTTCGTGTGGATCGAGTTCAAGGTGGGACCGATGGGTGTGTTTGCGTTGGAACGGCGCGACCTGATCGAGTATGCCGACGTCATCCATGCGGCGGCCGCGCGCCGCGCGGACTGATACCGGCCATGCAGCAGGAGACGTCACGGCTGCGGATCGACGCACTGCGTCCGGGCGACGCCGAGGCGCTGTTTGCCTGTCGCTCCGCTCCGTCGGTTGCCCGCTTTCAGGGCTGGTGTCCGGTCGACCTTGCCGCTGCGCGCGATTTCATCGATGCGCAACGGTTCATGCCGGCGGGTACGTCCGGGCAGTGGTCCCAGCGCGCGGTCCGGTTGCGTGAAAGCGGTCTGTTGATCGGCGATATGGGCCTGTATCTGCCGAAGGATGCCCGTGGCCCGGTGGAATTCGGGGTCAGCATCACGCCGCGCCATCAGGGCAACGGCTATGCCAGCGAAGCCGTGCGTGCGTTGTTCGGAGAGATGTTCGGAACACAGGGCCGGCATCGGATACAGGCTTCGGTCGATCCGCGCAACCTTGCCAGCATGGCGATGCTGCGTGCACTGGGCATGCGCCAGGAGGCTCATCACATCCAGAGCCTGTGGCTGGGCGACGAATGGGTGGACGATGTGATCTTCGCGATGCTGGCGAGCGAGTGGCCGGCGCACCGGGCAGCAACGAGCCATCGCGGTTAAGCTGTAGCGGTATCCAGTCGGACCTCCCATCTCGTGTCCAGCAACTCCTTCGGCAAACTCTTCACCGTCACGACCTTTGGCGAAAGCCACGGGCCGGCGATCGGTTGCGTGATCGACGGCTGCCCGCCCGGACTGCCGATCGACGTGGAGGAATTCCGCACCGACATCGAGCGCCGCGCGACCGGCAGGAGCCGCTACACGTCGCAGCGGCACGAAGCCGACGAGGTGGAAATTCTTTCGGGCATCTACGAGGGGAAAACCACCGGCACGCCGATCGCGTTGCTGATTCGCAACACCGATCAGCGGAGCAAGGATTACAGCCAGATCGTGCAGACATTCCGGCCGGGGCACGCCGACTACACTTATTGGCAGAAGTACGGCATTCGCGATCCGCGCGGTGGCGGTCGATCGTCCGCGCGCGAAACAACCATGCGCGTGGCCGCTGCGGTGATCGCCAAGAAATGGCTGGCCGAACGCCACGGCGTCCGTGTGC
Organism: Rhodanobacter sp.; assembly: GCA_040004895.1. GTDB lineage: Bacteria > Pseudomonadota > Gammaproteobacteria > Xanthomonadales > Rhodanobacteraceae > Rhodanobacter. The sequence continues at coordinate 2,319 of JBDTZX010000261.1, forward strand.
GCGGCCATCTGGCGCAGATCGGCGAGATCACGCCGGATGCGTTCGACTGGGA
>JBDTZX010000421.1:0-2361 GCA_040004895.1 Rhodanobacter sp.
CTCCCACCAGCAAGGCTGCCCGCCAGCCCCACGCATCCAGCGCAGACTCGTCGAGTACGGCGGCCAGGCCGACGCCAACCAGGCCGGCCAGCAGTACCGCGGCATCAGCACTCATCGCCTGCAGCGAGATATAAAGGCCGCGGCGATGGAGCGGCGCCGCCTCCATCATGAAGGCAGTGCTTGGCCCCACCTCGCCACCCAGCGCAAAACCCTGCAGCAGACGAAAGCCGATCACCAGGATCGGCGCGACGATACCGATGCTGGAATACGAAGGCGTCAGCGGCAGTCCGATCACCGCGATGCCGATCAGGGTGAAGGACAACAACATGGCCGGCTTGCGACCGACCCGGTCGCCCATGCGGCCGATCACGTAGGCACCAAGAGGACGGGTCAGGAAACCCGCGCCAAACGTGGCCAGCGAAGCCAGCAGGCTGGCGCCGGGTGCGTGTGAGGGAAAGAAAGCGCGGCCGATCTGCGCCGCAAAGAAGGCGTACGTGACGAAGTCGTAGAACTCGATCGCGTTACCGACCACCACGGCGAGCACCTGCGACGCAGGCAGGGCGCGCTGCGGCGACGCATCGGGCGCCGTCCCGACAACGGAGGACTTTGCAAGCATTCATTTCCCCTTGAACCGCGCCTGCAGACGCGGCGTGTCGAGCCTTTCTCGTACGTTTTGCCCAAGCGCATGCCCATGCCGGCCTCCACCAGGAAATACCTGCAGCGACGCAGCATCGGCGTGATCCCTGGCGGGGCCATTCGCTTCCCTGCGCACGACCTTCGCTCCCCGGTGTGTGCGGCAGTAGCCCGGTCTTGGCGTCCGGCCAGGGCCTCTCTGGAAAACCTCGACCATGCCAGGCCAGAAGCTGCATTTGTACCTCGAAACGATGCTCCAGGGGCAGCGACCCATGACGGGTCGCCTCAGCTGAACACTTCGTGCATGTCAGGTTTCACCCACTCCCGCCTCGACAGTCGACGGCATAGACTGGCGCGGCCGGCAACTGCCGGTCACCCAGGGAGGATCTACCGATGTCGATGTCACTACGTCTGCTTGCCATCAGCGCCGCTTTCGCCATTGCCGGCGCCGCCTCCGCGGCAACGCCGCAAGCCAGCACGGCCGCCCCCGCAGCCAAGATGCGCACCGCGCAGCAACAGCGCATGGTCGATTGCAATGCCGAGGCCAAGACCAAGATGCTCAAGGGCGCCGATCGCAAGACGTTCATGAGCTCGTGCCTCAAAGGCGAAAGCACGGCTGCCGCACCTGCGGCCAAGCAGACCCAGCAGGAAAAAATGAAGAGCTGCAATGCCGACGCCAAGACCAAGGCTCTCAAGGGCGCAGACCGCAAGACGTTCATGAGCGGCTGCCTCAAGGGCGACGCTGCCGCGCCCGCGTCGCCGTAATCGCATCGGCACTGGTTCCTGCGCACGCACCTGCGTGCGTGTGCAGGGCCGCTTCGCTAAGCTGCTGACTGCTGCGGCGCCACGCCGCGCTGAAGACAGTCATCATGAAAATCGTTGAAGTCCGCCATCCGCTGATCCGGCACAAGCTCGGCCTGATGCGCCGCGCCGGCATCAGCACCAAGGAATTCCGCGAACTGGCTTCCGAGGTCGCCGCGCTGCTGACTTACGAGGCAACCAAGGACCTGGAAACCGTCGAGGAAACCATCGACGGCTGGGCGGGTCCATTGCGGGTTCACCGGATCAAGGGCCGGAAGATCACGATCGTGCCGATCCTGCGCGCCGGCTTGGGCATGCTGCCGGGCGTGCTCGACATGATTCCGTCGGCCAAGGTCAGCGTGGTCGGCGTGCAACGCGACGAACGGACGCTGCAACCGGTCGCGTACTACGAAAAACTCAGCGGACGGATGGACGAACGCATCGCACTGATCGTCGATCCGATGCTGGCCACCGCCGGCACCCTGATCGCTGCCGTCGACATGCTCAAGGCGGCCGGCTGCAAACGCATCAAGGGCTTGTTTCTGGTTGCCGCGCCCGAAGGACTCGCGCGCATCGAGGCGGCGCATCCGGATATCGAGATCTACACCGCCGCCATCGACGACCGGCTCAACCAACACGGTTACATCCTGCCCGGCCTGGGCGATGCCGGCGACAAGATCTTCGGCACCAAGCAGTTGCCGCCTGACGGCTAGGGCGAAACCGCACCGAGACGGTCGGTTGCCTGCACAAGCTGATGCATGATGCCCGGCTCGAATGCGGAGTGACCGGCATCCTGCACGATCTTCAGCTCGGCCTGCGGCCATGCGCGATGCAGATCCCATGCGCTGCGCAGTGGACAGACCACGTCGTAACGACCCTGCACGATCACCGTGGGAATGTTGCGGATTCGATCCACGTTGCGCAGCA
>JBDTZX010000225.1:0-7860 GCA_040004895.1 Rhodanobacter sp.
GCGAGTTTTTCGAGTCGTCCCAACTCGCTGGCGGCAACGCCGACTACGTCGAATCGCTTTACGACGCATGGCTCGCCGATACCTCCGCGGTATCCCCGGAGTGGAACACCTATTTCGAGACGTTCAAGGGTCGCGAATCAGGCGATGTCTCGCACCTCCCTGCAATCAGCCGCATCGAGGCGGCACAGCAGCAGCGTCACGCCGGAACCAGCACCGCCGCGCCGGTCAGCGATGAACATGCGCGCAAGCAGGCTGGCGTATTGCGTCTGCTGACGGCCTACCGTTCGCGCGGACATCTCGCCGCCGATCTCGATCCACTGGGTCTCGCTGAAAAAATGGCGGCTCCCGACCTCGGGCTGCCTTTCCACGGCCTTGACGATGCGGATCTCGACACCGAATTCGATACCGGAAATTATGCCGGCGGCGGCCAGCGGCTGAAGCTGCGCGATCTGCTGTCACGGTTGCAGAAGACCTATGCCGGCACGATCGGCAGCGAGTTCATGCACATCAGCGATCATGCGCAGCGCAGCTGGATCTACACCCGTCTCGAACAGGCTGCCGGCAAATGCGCGCTGGACAAGGCAGGCAAGCAGCATGTGCTGGATGGGCTCACCGCAGCAGAAGGACTGGAGCGCTACCTGCACACGAAATACGTGGGTCAGAAGCGCTTCTCGCTGGAGGGCGGCGACAGCCTGATCCCGATGATCGACGACGTGGTTCGTTCCGCCGGCGACAACGGCATCAAGGAGCTGGTGATCGGCATGGCCCATCGCGGCCGCCTCAACGTGCTGGTCAATATTCTGGGCAAGCCGCCGAAGACGCTGTTCGACGAATTCGAAGGTCATTTCGAGCACCCCGACGATCCTGCACATTCGGGCGACGTGAAATACCATCTGGGTTTCTCTGCCGATGTGAAGACGCCCAAAGGCGGCGTGCATGTTGCATTGGCGTTCAACCCCTCGCACCTGCAGATCGTCAACCCGGTGGTCGCCGGCTCGGTGCACGCGCGGCAGAATCGTCGCCGCGACACCACCCATGAACAGTCGATGGCGCTGGTGATCCATGGCGACGCCGCGTTCGCCGGTCAAGGCGTGAACATGGAACTGCTGAACATGTCGCAGGCCCGTGGCTTCAAGATCGGTGGCACGCTGAACATCGTGGTGAACAACCAGGTCGGCTTCACGGTGTCGAACCCGCAGGACGCGCGTTCCACCATGTACTGCACCGACCTGGCGAAGATGATCAACGCGCCGGTGTGGCATGTGAACGGCGACGATCCGGAAGCGGTGATCGCGGTGACGCGCCTCGCCTACGATTTCCGCAAGGAGTTCCGCCGCGATGTGGTGATCGACCTGGTCTGCTATCGCCGGCATGGCCACAACGAAGCCGACGAGCCTGCAGCGACCCAGCCGGTGATGTACCAGATCATCCGCAAGCGACCGACCGCGCGCGAACTGTATGCGCAGCAGTTGCAGAAGGAAGGCGTGCTGGCCGAAGGCGATGCGCAGAAACAGTTCGAGGCCTATCGCGGCCGCCTGGAAGCAGGCGCGCCGATGACGGATCTGGATCCGTCACCACGCCGGGACATCCAGATCGACTGGACGCGTTTCAGTGGCGGCAAGCTGTCGATGCCCACCGATACCCGGGTGCCGCAGCAGAAGCTGCTGGAGCTGGCCAGCAGGATTCTCGAGGTCCCCGCCGATGTGACCCTGCAGGCGCGCGTGGCGAAGATCTACGACGACCGCCGCAAGATGGCGGCCGGCGAGTTGCCGGCCGACTGGGGCTTCGCGGAAAACCTTGCATACGCCACCCTGATCGACGCCGGTCACGACATGCGACTGGTCGGCCAGGATTCCGGTCGCGGTACGTTCTTCCATCGCCATGCGGTGCTGCACGACCAGAAGGACGGCCATACCTACATGCCGCTGGCAACCGTTCGCGGCGGCGCCGATGTCGAAGTGATTGATTCACTGCTCAGCGAGGAGGCGGTGATGGCGTTCGAGTACGGCCACTCCACCACCGATCCCGACACGCTCAATATCTGGGAGGCGCAGTTCGGTGACTTCGCCAACGGTGCGCAGGTGGTGATCGACCAGTTCATCAGCTCCGGCGAAGCGAAGTGGAACCGGCTGTGTGGTCTGGTGCTGCTGTTGCCGCATGGCTACGAAGGCCAGGGGCCGGAGCATTCCTCGGCGCGTCTGGAACGCTTTCTGCAACTGTGTGCGTTCGACAACATGCAGGTTTGCGTGCCAACCACCCCGGCGCAGAATTTCCACATGATCCGCCGGCAGATGCTGCGTTTCGTGCGCAAGCCGCTGATCGTGATGTCGCCGAAATCGCTGCTGCGCCACAAGCTGGCGGTGTCCTCGCTGGACGAACTGGCCAATGGCAGCTTCCAGCTGGTCATCGGCGAACATCGGAACCTGCCCGCAAAAAAGGTCAGGCGCGTAGTGTTCTGCTCGGGCAAGGTCTATTACGATCTGCTGGAGGAGTCGGAAAAGCGCGGTTTGAAGGACGTGGCCATCGTGCGCGTCGAGCAGCTCTACCCGTTTCCACGTGCGGAAGTGATTGCCGAACTCGACAAGTACGCTTCGGCCAAGGAAGTGATCTGGTGCCAGGAAGAGCCGATGAACCAGGGTGCATGGTTCCAGATCCGGCATCACCTGCAGGCCACCACCGGCAGCAAGCACAGCCTCTCCTACGCCGGACGCGCGCGCTCGCCGGCACCGGCGGCGGGTCATCTCAACACGCATGTCGCCGAGCAGGCAGCACTTGTCGAGCAGGCACTGGTGGCGCCGGTCGGCACCGACCACTCCGCAGAGTAAGTTTTTTTGAATCGTGCGGCCAGGACGGCCGCTTTTTGATCTTTGCGCTCAGGAACGAGCGCGCAAACTCAAAGGCCATTTATGTCCATCGAAGTCAAAGTTCCCGTTCTGCCCGAGTCGGTCTCCGACGCCACCATCGCCAGCTGGCACAAGAAAGCCGGCGACGCGGTCAAGCGCGACGAGAACCTGGTCGATCTCGAAACCGACAAGGTGGTGCTCGAAGTGCCATCACCGGTCGACGGCGTGCTGAAGGAAATCCGTCAGCAGGAAGGTGCCACGGTCAACAGCCAGCAGATCATCGCGATCATCGAGCAAGGCGCCGCTGCGCCGGCACCGGTCCCCGCAGCTGCCGCAGAAGCACCGAAAGCCGCTGCTGCGCCCGCCGCCGCTGCGCCGAATGCCGTCAGCAAGGGTAGCGGAGATCTGTCGCCTGCCGGACTGCGCGTCGCCACCGAGGAAAAGATCGATCCGTCCAAGGTGGCCGGCACCGGCCGCGATGGCCGCGTGACCAAGGAAGACCTGGTCAACTACGGCAAGGCTGGGCCTGCCGCAGCGCCCGCCCATGCCCCTGCCCGACCGACGCCGGGCTCGCGTCCGGAAGAGCGCGTGCCGATGACGCGGATGCGCGCGAAGATCGCCGAGCGCCTGATGCAGTCGAAAAACTCCATCGCCATGCTCACCTCGTTCAACGAAGTGAACCTGGCCGAAGTGGTGAAGATGCGCAAGTCGCTCGGCGAGCAGTTCCAGAAGACTCACGGCATCAAGCTCGGCTTCATGAGCTTCTTCGTCAAGGCGGCCGCCGAGGCGCTGAAGCGTCACCCGGTCGTCAACGCATCGGTCGACGGCAGTGACGTGATCTATCACGGCTACCAGGACATCTCGATCGCAGTGTCCACCGAGAAGGGCCTGGTCACGCCGGTGCTGCGCGATGTGCAGGACATGGGCTTCGCCGAGATCGAGCAGGGGATCGCCGATTACGCGAAGAAGGCGCGCGACGGCAAGCTGGGCCTCGACGATCTGCAAGGCGGCACGTTCACCATCACCAATGGCGGCACGTTCGGTTCACTGCTGTCCACGCCCATCGTCAACCCGCCGCAGAGCGCCATCCTGGGCATGCATACGATCAAGGACCGCGCCATCGTCGAGAACGGCCAGGTGATCGCCGCACCGATGATGTACATCGCGATCAGCTACGACCATCGCATCATCGACGGCAAGGACGCGGTGCTGTTCCTGGTCGACATCAAGGACCAGCTGGAGAATCCGCAGCGCATGTTGTTAGGTCTCTGACGTCGCGCGCGAAGGTGGTAGCGAGGGACGAGTAGCGAGGGCGCGAAAATCGCAGGCTTGCGCTCATCCCGGTGCATTCGGGCTTGCGCCCTCGCTACTCGCCCTCTGCTCTTGCCCCAGCATTGCCAGGCACTAAATAACACGCCGTCGCCAAAAGGCGCGGCACGCTTCCAAGGAACCCGAACCATGAGCGACAAATTCGATGTCATCGTCATCGGCGGCGGCCCGGCCGGCTATCACGCCGCGATCCGCGCCGCGCAGCTGGGCTTGAAGACCGCCGTCGTCGATGCCTGGGCGGGCAAGGACGGCAAGGCGGCGCTGGGCGGCACCTGCCTCAACGTGGGCTGCATCCCGTCCAAGGCGCTGCTCGATTCGTCCAAGCAGTTCTACAACATCGCGCACAACCTGCCGGTCCATGGCATCACGGTGGAGAACGCCAAGGTCGACATGGCGACCTTCATCGGCCGCAAGGACAAGATCGTCAAGCAGTTCACCGGTGGTGTCGATCAGCTGTTCAAGGTCAACAAGATCGTCAGTTTCTTCGGCACCGGCAAGCTGCTCCGGGCCGACAAGAACGGGGGCAACCAGGTCGAGATCACCGGCAACGACGGCAGCAAGCAGACGCTCTCCGCCACCAACGTGATCCTGGCGTCCGGCTCGATACCGATCGAATTGCCCTTTGCCAAATTCGACGGCAAGAACATCATCGACAACGCCGGTGCGCTGGACATCACCGAGGTGCCGAAGACCCTGGGCGTGATCGGCGCCGGCGTGATCGGACTGGAACTGGGCAGCGTATGGAACCGGCTCGGCGCGAAGGTGACGATCCTCGAAGCGCTGCCCGACTTCCTCGGCACCGCCGATGCGGACATCGCCAAGGTTGCCCAGCGCGAGTTCAAGAAGCAGGGCCTGGACATCAAGCTCGGCGCCAAGCTCGGCAAGGCCGAGGTGAAGAAGGACGGCGTCCATCTCACCTATTCCGACAAGGACGGCGAGCAGTCGCTGGTGGTCGACAAGCTGCTGGTTGCCGTCGGCCGGCGTGCCTTTACCGCCGGTCTGCTGGCCGACGACACCGGCGTGAAGCTGGACGAACGCGGCCGCATCATCGTTGACGAGCATTGCCACACCGGTGTGGACGGCGTGTGGGCCGTGGGCGATGCGGTGCGCGGTCCGATGCTGGCGCACAAGGGTTTCGAGGAAGGCATGGCGGTGGCCGAGTGGATCGCCGGCAAGGCGGGACACGTCAACTACGACACCATCCCGTGGGTGATCTACACCGAACCGGAAATCGCCTGGGCCGGCAAGACCGAGAAGGAATTGAAGGACGCCGGCATTCCGTACAAGGTCGGCAGCTTCCCGTTCGCCGCGATCGGCCGCGCCGTCGCGATGAACGAGGCGATCGGCCAGGTCAAGATGATCGCCCACGCCGAAACCGATCGTATCCTGGGCGTGCACATGGTCGGCCCCGGTGTCTCCGAGCTGATCGCCGAATGCGTGGTGGCGATGGAGTTCAAGGGTTCGGCCGAGGACATGGCGCGCATCATCCACGCGCATCCGACGCTCTCCGAGGCTGTGCACGAAGCCGCGCTGTCGGTCGACAGGCGGGCAATCCACAAGGGCAATTGATCCGCGACGCAGGCCCGTGACGGCCCGCTCATGGCGACATGCGCGGGCCGTCTGCTTTTCCTTCATCATTTTGTCAGATCGAATCCATGGTCCTTCCGAAAACACTCTGCGTCTATTGCGGCTCCAGCCCCGGCAAACACCCCGAATACACCCGGCAGGCGCGCGCATTCGGCGCCGAGATGGCCCGTCGTGATATCGCACTGGTCTACGGCGGCGGCAAGGTCGGCCTGATGGGCGTGGTGGCGGACGCCGCGCTTGCCGGCGGCGGCAAGGTGATCGGCGTGATTCCGCGCCAGCTGGTCGAACTGGAAGTGGCACATGCCGGACTCAGCGAAATGCATGTGGTCGACACCATGCACCAACGCAAGACACGCATGTTCGAGCTGTCCGATGCATTTGTCGCGCTGCCCGGCGGCTTCGGCACCATGGACGAAATGTTCGAGATGCTGACCTGGGCGCAGCTGGGCCTGCACGACTATCCGTGCGCATTCCTGAACGTGCGCGGCTACTACGCGAAGCTGCGCGAGATGATGGATCACATGGTCACCGAACGCTTCGTACGTGCCGAACAACGCGCGAACATCTGGTTCGGCGAAGATGCCATGGCCCTGTTCGACTGGATGGCGCATTACCAGGCCAGCAATGCACCCAAGTGGATTGACAGCCGCAGCGTCGAAGCCTGAGCCGCCGTTTCCTGTTTCTGGATTTACGATTCGTGGATCACGCCATGACCGCACCGACATCCTTCGACGCCTTCCGCATCCATAACGACGCAGCCGGCTATCGCGGCGTTACGGAGTCGATGAGCATTGACGCGCTGAGTCCTGGCGAGGTGCTGGTGAAAGCGGCTTGGTCATCGGTGAATTACAAGGATGCACTGGCCGGCACTGGCAAGGGACGGATCCTGCGGCGCTACCCGCTCAACGGTGGTATCGATGTGGCCGGTCATGTCGTCGCATCGTCCGACCCGGCGTTCAAGGAAGGCGATGCTGTGCTGTGCACCGGCAGCGGTCTTTCCGAGAGCCGTGATGGCGGCTACGGACAGTATGTCCGCCTGCCCACGCAATGGACGATCGCGCTGCCGCACGGACTCGACCTGCGCGAATCCATGATCATCGGCACCGCCGGCTTCACCGCTGCGCTGGCGCTGCTGCGGATGCAGGACAACCGTCAAACACCCGCGATGGGCCCGATCGCGATCACCGGCGCCAGCGGTGGCGTCGGCATGCTGGCGATCGACATCTTCAGTCGCGCCGGTTACGCGGTGCACGCTATCAGCGGCAAGGCCGGGCATTTCGATTTTCTGCGTCGTCTGGGCGCTGTCGAATGCATCGATCGACATCAACTTGTCTTCAGCGACAAGCCGATGGATTCAGCCCGTTTCGGCGGTGCACTGGACAACGTGGGCGGCAGCACGCTGGCCGGGCTGCTGCCGCTGATCCACCCATATGGCAACGTGGCGATTTGCGGCAACGCCGGCGGCGCGGAATTCAGCAGCACGGTATTGCCGTTCATCATCCGCGGTGCCAGCCTGCTGGGAATCGCTTCCGCAGGCACCGCGCGCGTCATCCGCGACGCGGTCTGGCAGCATCTTGCGACCGACTGGAAGCCGCAACACCTGGATCGCATCGTGACCGACGAAGTCACGCTGGACACGTTGCCACCGGTATTCGAGCGCATGCTCGCAGGCAACTCGTTCGGTCGTACACTGGTGCGCGTTGACCGGCAGTCCTGACCAGACCGTGCTTGGAACTGCCGCCGTCACGACTTAGAATGATCGAAAATCGCAGGGGACTTCACCGTATGGCACGCATCCTAATCGTCGACGACTCACCGTCACAGCTGCTTGGCATCAAGCGGATCGTCGAAAAGCTCGGGCATGAGGTTTTTTCCGCCGAGGATGGCGCAGCCGGTGTCGAAGTCGCCAAGGCCGAGAAGCCCGATCTGATCCTGATGGACGTGGTGATGCCGAATCTCAATGGATTCCAGGCCACCCGCACGATCAACAAGAATCCCGACACCGCGCATATTCCGATCATCCTGGTCACCACCAAGGATCAGGAGACCGACAAGGTCTGGGGCATGCGCCAGGGCGCCAAGGCCTACGTGACCAAGCCGA
>JBDTZX010000382.1:0-2355 GCA_040004895.1 Rhodanobacter sp.
TCAGCGTCGACGCGCGGACGTCGATCGTGGTCACCGGGCGCGACCAGGCCAGCCGGCACACCGCCGACTATCTGGCCGCCCTGCTTGCCCGCACGCGAGCTCTGCCATTGCACGTGCAGCAGAGCGGCGGCGCGGCGCATGCGATCGTGCTGCAGCTTGACCCGCAGGCGCAGGTGGCGAATGCCGAAGGCTATGCGCTGGACGTCACACCCGCAGGCATTCGCATCAGTGCGCGCGACGATGCCGGCCTGTTCTACGGTGCGATCACGCTGTGGCAATTGCTGACACCGGATGCCAAACACGGCGCGGTCTCGGTCCCGGCGTTGCATATCAGCGATCAGCCACGCTTCGGCTGGCGCGGCGTGATGCTCGATTCCGCGCGCCATTTCCAGAGCGTCGCCGACGTCGAACGCCTGCTCGACCAGATGGCACAGCACAAACTCAACGTGCTGCACTGGCATCTCACCGACGACCAGGGCTGGCGTATCGAGATCAAGCGCTACCCCGAACTGACCCGCATCGGTGCGTGGCGCACGCCGCCGGATGCCGGTCACGAGGGCGAGCCCGCACGCTACGGCGGCTTCTACACGCAGACGCAGATGCGCGAGGTGGTCGCCTACGCCGCCGCACGTTTCATCACCGTGGTGCCGGAAATCGACATGCCCGGCCATGCGCAGGCCGCGGTCGCCGCGTATCCGGAACTCGGCGTCACCGGCCAGCGACCAAAGGTGTCGGTCGACTGGGGCATCAACCCGTATCTCTACAACGTTGACGACGCGACCTTCGTCTTCATCGACAACGTGCTCGATGAACTGATGGCGATCTTCCCGTCCACCTACATCCATGTTGGCGGCGACGAGGCGATCAAGGATCAATGGAAAGCCTCGCCCGCGGTACAGGCGAAGATGCACGCGCTGGGACTGACCAGCGAGGATGCGTTGCAAGGCTGGTTCATGGGCCGCATCGGCACCTATCTGGAAAAGCATGGTCGCAAGCTGATCGGCTGGGACGAAATCCTCGAAGGCGGCAATGAGCCGGCCAATGCCGCGGTGATGTCGTGGCGCGGCAGCCAGGGCGCGATCGTCGCGGTCATGGCCGGCCATGATGTGGTGCTGTCCCCCGCACCGGAGCTCTACTTCGACGGCTTGCAGAGCGACAACCTCGACGAGACCGCTGGCCGCATTCCGGCGCAGACCCTGGCCAGCATCTACGCCTTCGACCCGTTGCCCGGTTCACTCGACCAGAAAGCGCTGAAGCACGTGCTGGGTGCGCAGGCGAATCTGTGGACCGAGCACATCCCGACCATGAAGCATGTCGAACACGCGATGTTCCCGCGGCTCGACGCGCTGAGCGAAGTCGACTGGTCACCCGCCCTCGCGCGCAACTGGGGCAGCTTCATCGCGCGGCTGCCGGCGCAGTTCGCCCGCTACCGCGCGCAGGACATCGGCTATGCCGACAGTGCCTTCGCCGCGGATATCGCGGTGGATCGCGTCGAAGCACTGGCGTCCGGCCGCGCCACCGTCATCCTTTCCAACCAGGCCGTGGCCGGCACGCTGCGCTACACCGTCGACGGCAGCGCGCCCAACGCGCAATCGCCGGTCTACCAGGAGCCATTCGAAGTCACGCTGCCCGTCACCATTCGCGCCACTACCTTCGCCGCCGATGGCAGCGTGCTGGCCGCCGCCCGCGAACGCGTGATCGACCGCGCGCAGATGCTCAGCTTCAGCGGCAACGCACTGCCCAACTGCCCGGCCAGCGACTTCCGCCTTCGCGTGCAGCCGATGCCCGACGCCACCGCACTGCAACCGGTCTACAGCATCAACGTGTTCAACAGCTGCCAGATGCTGCCGCCGACCCTGATCGACGGCGTCAACACGATCCATGTCGAGGCCGTGAGGCTGGAGCGCAACTACGCGCTGGCGAACGATCAGAAGCTGGTGGTGGCTTACCCGCACAGCACGCCATTCGGCGAGCTGGTCGTGCACAAGGACGACTGCAAGGGAGCGGTGCTGGCGACGATGCCGCTGCCGGATCCGGCGCACAGCCCGCGACGTTTCGCGCTGGATGCGGCGCTGCCGGTGCAGCGGGGCGAGCATGGGCTGTGTTTGATTTACACCGCGCCGATTGAGGGGGCGGTGTATGGGATTGATCGGTTGGCGCTGAAGGCGGGCGAAGCCGCACGGTAAGGAGTGTGTCCGCATCTCGCTCGACGCAGCGAACGATTGGTATCGGTGCTACTGGTCAATACTGCTTCAGAGAAACAAGGGGTCAGGATCATCTACACATGGGTATTAATGAACCTGACCCGAATGGCACTGACTTAAGCGTCATGGATGTCCATGAAGCCGCAGTTCT
>JBDTZX010000456.1:0-2354 GCA_040004895.1 Rhodanobacter sp.
GGCAGTACGTTCTGTTTCATCACGCCGGTGCTGGCGATCGTGGTCGGCCTGCTGATGGTCAGCCGGTTTCGCTACTTCAGTTTCAAGTCCTTGCCGATGGGCGATCGCCAGGGCGTGCCGTTCGCATGGATGGTCGGTGCCGTGCTGCTGCTGGCGCTGCTGATCCTGGATACACCGCGCGTGCTGTTCGTTGGATTCAGCGTTTATCTGTTGTCCGGCCCGGTGTGGACGATCTGCGGTCTGGCCAACCGTCGGCGGGCGAGACGGGCCGCATGACTCCGTCGATGCGCGAAGCGATCGGTGCCGATCGACGTGCACGCGTCTTGCGCGCGCTGGGCATGACGCCGTGGGTGCGTCGTGCACTGCCGAATGCCGTCCGCACCGTGCTCGAACCGGACGGCAGAATGCATGCGACCACCGTTGCGGGCACCGCCTGCATGGTGGTTCTGCCGCAGGGTTGCAGCACGCGCGAACTGGACTTGCTGGGGCGGGCACTCAACGCCTGCGGAGCCACTCTTGCGCGTGCAGGCCGGCTCACCGTCAACGACGGTCAATTGACGAATGACGTACCTGAAGCACGCGCGTATCTGGTATTCGGCGAAGCACAGGCCCATGCACTGGGACGTGCACTGTCCGCCACCGCGATGCATCGTGCACAGATCGTGCTGGCCGACGAACCGTCGCTGATCCTGACCAGCGCGGGGGCCAAGCGAAGGTTGTGGACCGCATTGCGCAACGTGCGCCGTGCGCTGGCCGTGATGGAGCATTGACGCGATGGTCGCGGTGGTTCGCTCCGCTGCCCAGGTGCGCGCGATGCGCATGGAGGACCTGGCTGCGGTCAGCGCCCTTGAAAACATCTCCTACGATTTCCCATGGTCGCTCGGCATCTTCGGTGACTGCCTGAAGGCCGGCCATCCCTGCTGGGTGTTGTGCATGAATGCCGCCATCTGCGGTTACGGCATCCTGTCGATGGGAGCCGGTGAAGCGCACGTGCTGAATATCTGCATCGATCCGGCCTGTCGCGGCCAGGGTCTGGGGCGCTATCTGCTCGGACGCCTGCTCGACATCTCGCGCTGGAACGGCGCCGAACGCGCATTCCTCGAAGTACGGCCGTCGAATCCGCTGGCCAGGAAACTCTACGAATCGGTGGGGTTCGTCGAGATCGGCCGCCGGCCGCGCTACTACCCGTCCCGTGACGGCCGCGAGGATGCGATCGTGATGGCCCTCGAACTTGCCACAGGCAATCCGGGGAAATAAGTCCCGCTTTCAGGCAACCGCGCGAGACGGCACAGGCCTGTTTCGCCCCCCACCGATCACGTCAACTTCGTCGTCTGCTCGCGCAAGGCATCCAGCGTGGTGTTCCAGTCGGCAATGCGCTGACGTTCCTGCGCGACGACCTCCGCCGGAGCGTTGGCGACGAAATTGGCGTTGTCGAGCTTGCCCTCGCACTTTCTGATCTCGACTTCGATGCGGCTGATTTCCCTGGCGAGACGTGTCTTCTCGGCACCGAGATCGATCAGCCCGGCGAGCGGGATCATCACACGCAACGTGCCGACCACGGCGGCGGCTGCCGCCGGTTCGGCAGCGCCGTTCTCGATCCATTGCGGCGCTTCGGTGCGGGCGAGAAAACGGATCTGCGCGGCAAACTTGGTCACGCGCGAGCGATCGCCGGCATCGCCGTCGGCGAGCAGCAGCGGAATGATTTTTGCGGGCGAGATATTCATTTCCGAGCGGATCCTGCGGATGCCGCCGAGCACGCTCTTGAACCATTCGATCTCGGCGGTCGCCGCCTCATCGGCCATGATCTCGTCGGAACGCGGCCACGGCCGCTGCATCAGGCTGTCTTCGGTCAGGCCGAGCTTCGGTCCCACCGATTGCCAGATCTCTTCGGTGATGAAAGGAATCACTGGATGCAGCGCGCGCAGCACGCTTTCCAGCACCACCAGCAAGGTGTGACGCGTCGATGCCGCGGCGTTCGCATCGTCGCCGTTCAACGCCGGCTTGGACAGTTCAAGAAACCAGTCGCAGTACTCGTTCCATACAAACTCGTACAGCGCCTGCGCCAAGTGGTCGAAGCGATAGGTGACGAAGTGCTGTTCCACGTCGGCCAGAGTCTGCTTGAGCCGCGTGAGGATCCAACGCTCGGCCTCGGTTACCGGAGCGCCGGCGAACGATGGCAGTGCCGAGTCAGCTCCCTCCCCCGCAACGGGGGGGAGGGCCGGGGAGGGGGACTCCACGCCGCCGTGAACCTCATCCCCCGCACCCCCCAAATTCATCAACACAAACCGCGCCGCATTCCACAACTTGTTGCAGAACGCCTTGTAACCCTCGGCGCGCTTGATATCGAAGTTGAT
>JBDTZX010000241.1:0-2353 GCA_040004895.1 Rhodanobacter sp.
TTGCGATGGATCACTTCGCCCTGCTCGGTCACCCGCAGCACGCCGGCCACCGCGCCGCGCGGCGACGACATCAGCGCCGGCGTGATGCGTGCGCCGCCGCGACTGGCCGAGCCGCCGCGGCCGTGAAAGAACGCCAGCTTGACATCGGCTTCCTGCGCCAGTTCCAGCAACTCGACCTGCGCGCGCTGCAGCCCCCAGCGCGAGGCCAGCGTGCCGCCATCCTTGCCGCTGTCGGAATAGCCGAGCATCACCCACTGCCGGTTGTCGCGCGCGGACAGATGGCCGCGATAGACCGGATCGTCGAACAGCGCGCGCAACGTGTCCGGCGCGTTTTTCAGATCGTCGACGGTTTCGAACAACGGTGCGATGTCCAGCGGCACCCCGTTGTCTTCATCGACCAGCCCACCGTGGCGTGCCAGCGCCATCACCGCCAGCACGTCCGCCGCCGAGCGCGCCATGCTGATGATATACAGGCCGAGCGCAGCGGTGCCGTGCCTGCTGCGTGCCTGCTGCATGGACTGGAACACCGCATGCATGCGGTTCGCACTGTCGTTGCCTTCGCCGCCGAATGCCTTCCCGCCGCTGGCATACGGCTGCAGCTGCTGCGTACGCTCGTTGGCGTCGCGTTCGCTCCAGCCCGGGTCGGCCAGCAGCGCGGACAGCGCCTCGTCGTGCACGCGCGAATCCTGCCGTACGTCCAGACGCGCCAGATGAAAGCCGAACGTGCGCACACGCCGGATCAGGCGCTGCACCGCATAGGCACCCGCATGCAGGCCGTGATGGTCGACCAGACTGGTGGCGATCAGTTGCAGGTCGTCGAGCAACTCGGCCACGGCCGTATAGCCTTCCGAATGACCGTCCTCGCAGGTCGCCTCGAGACGCGCTCCGATCAGGGTGAGAAGGCTGCGGTACGGCATGTCGGCGTGACGCGGACGCACCTTCTGTGCCGCTTCGGGAAAGCGCGTGCGATAGTCGTCCAGACGTTGCTGCAAACGGATGTCGACGGCCACCCGGCCTTCGGTCTGGCTGAGCAGACGCGCCAGCCCCGCCACGTCACTGATGTAGTGCTCAAGCACGTGGGCGCGTTGAGTGGCCAGGCTGGCGGCGATGGTATCGGCACCGACATTCGGGTTGCCATCCATGTCGCCGCCGACCCAGGTGGCAAAGCCGAGCAATTGCGGCAGCTTCACGGCTACCCCGTAAACGGACTGCAAGGTCTCGGCCAGCGATTCGTAGAAGGCGGGCACGATGCGGTAGATCGGGTTGGCCAGGTAGAAGCCGACGTGGTGATGTTCGTCCTGCACGGTCGGCCGCACCGGCGAGGCTTCGGCAGTCTGCCAGCCAGACGACAGCGCCATGAAGATGCGGTCGCCGTCTTCTTTGCGCTCCTGCGGCGTGCGATCGTGGTCGAAGCCGTCGATCAGCGAGCGCACGATGGCCTGTTCCTTCTCCAGCAGCGAGCGGCGCACAGCCTCGGTCGGATGCGCGGTGAACACCGGCTCGACCCACAGTTTGTCGAGCCAGCCAAGCAGTTCTCCGGCGCTGACGCCTTGCGCCTTGAGCCGGCCCAGCACGTCGAGCAGCGATTCAGGCTGCGGCGCGCCGCCTTCGCGCTGGTAATCACGGCGGCGACGAATGCGGTGCACGCGCTCGGCGGTGTTCACGACGTGGAAATAGGTGGCGAAGGCGCGTGCCAGCGCTTCGGCATGTTCCGCGTCCAGGCCCGCCAGGGAATCGGCGAGTTCCTCCACCGAGGCACCTTCGCGGCGGCGCCGGATCGCCGCCACTCGTACCTGCTCGACCCGCTCGAAAAAAGCTTTGCCACCCTGTTCGGCCAGCATCCGGCCGACCATCGCGCCGAGCCGGCTGACGTCCTCGTGCAGCGGCTTGTCGTGCGGCAGGAATTCGGCTTCACGGTTTTCTGGCATGCGGCGGCTCCTCGATGGGTGAACGGACAGCCTACCGAAATGAGCAGGTGCAGGCATCCGGCGGCGTCTCCCGCTACAATAGCCGGCTTGTACTGCCCGCCGAGGGGCGCTGCGACCGTTCTGTGAATGCGGATGCATCCGCAACAGCCTGCACATTCCTGTGTGGACTGTTCACGCCAACGGCCAGGCTCGGCGCGGCACGTTCCACAACGGCGCCCGGTTGTTTTCACGCGAAGTCATTCGCACCGACCGGAGATCCACATGAACGCTGTCAGCAAGGAAATCACCACTCCCGACTACAAGGTCGCCGACCTCTCGCTCGCCGACTGGGGCCGCAAGGAGCTGGACATCGCCGAGCATGAAATGCCGGGCCTGATGTCGATTCGCAAGAAACACGCCACCACCCTGCCGCTGAAAGGCGTCCG
>JBDTZX010000466.1:0-2343 GCA_040004895.1 Rhodanobacter sp.
TTTCGCGCGATGCATCGATGCGCTCGCCGAGCCCTGGCAGGGCAGCGGCGTGCAGGCCGTCTGCGGCATCGAGGCGCGCGGTTTCATTTTCGGCGCCGCGCTGGCGCAGAAGCTGCACGCTGGCTTCGTGCCGCTGCGCAAGCCGGGCAAGTTGCCGCCGCCGGTGGTGAGCGTGGACTATCAGCTCGAATACGGCAGCGATTCGCTGCAGGCGCAAAGCGGTGCAGTTGCGCCGGGTGAACGCGTGCTGCTGGTTGACGACGTGCTGGCCACCGGCGGCACGCTGGCGGCGGCACGCACGCTGGTGGTGCGCTTGGGCGCCGAACTGCTCGGCGCAAGCGTCGTCATCGAACTGCCTGCGTTGCAGGGCCGGGCGCGCTGGCCGAAGGATCTTCCGTTGCATCGGTTGCTTTGCTACTGAGCTCGCGCGGGTTCGCTGCATCATCGATGCATTGCAACGTGGTCAGCTGGCTTTCTTTGCGCTCAAGCGAACGTCACGACAGCCGCCATGAATAGGCTGAATACAGCCAGGATCAACGCGATGCCGAGGACGCCACGCTGCCATCCGCGCAGCGCATCCCAGCGGGCGGCAAACTGCGTGAACGGCACACCGGTGATGGCTTGCACGGCGCCGGAAAGTGCGAAGCCCGCGGGAATGGCCACTTCCCACGGCACGTGTTTCCACCCGGCGCGATTCAACAGATAGCCGACATAGGCGAGCGCCAGAAACAGCGCGCCGGTCCAGCCAAACAGCAACAGACCCTTCCCTCGCACATCCGACACCATGTCTTTTCCTTCTTTTCGTGGTCGACGATGCGCAGGCTGAGGGCGCAGGACGTTCGCCTCGAGCGGCGATCATCGATCGCCCGTGGTCAGGCTTTCCACATACACCAGCTCGCACGCACCCGCACCCGTGTCCTCGCGCGTCATCGAGGTATTCCAGTGCCAGCCATCCGGGCGGGTGGCGTCGACCAGGAAGCCTTCGATATGCACGATCTGGCCGGCGCGAACCTGTTCGAGTTCGCGCTTGACGCCGGCATCGGCAGGAATCATGTGCATGTTCGCGCTGGAGGTTTCGATCTCGCGGCGCGGGATCGGGAACTCTTTCACGTGCCAGTAGTAGAAACGGCCGGACTGGCTGATCTCGACATTCGCCAGCACCGCACTGTCGGACATGCGGCCCCAGCCGAGCGCGAGATCTTCGGGAATGAGTTTTGCATCGTCCCCCCACGAATAATCCTCGCGCGAGAGCACGCGCGCGGTGACCTCGAAATGCGCGCGGGTGGTCAGCGTGGTGTCACCTTGCTGCAGCACCGCGCCATGTTCGATGTTCACCTGTTGGGGTTCGTCGGGCGCCAGTACACCGGGTGACTGCAGCACCACGCGATGGTGCCAGTGCGACCACGCGCCGAAGCCGATGAACAGCACGAACATCGCGATCAGCAGGCGCTTCATCGGTCAGCCTGCACGACGCGCGGCACGGCGCGCGGGTTTGCCGACGTCGAGCCCGGGCACGAACAGCGCGGATGGCAGATCATGGAAGACCTTGGCCAGCCGTTTCAGGAACAGCGACATCGACGCGCTCTTGCGCCAGACCATCGCGATGCGCCGGCTCGGCGCGTGCCCCGCAAATTCGATCAGGTGCACGTTGTCGGTGCGCGCCATCGGTGGCTTGGTGGCAAGCGTCGGGAGCAGGGTGATGCCGACGTTCGCGGCCACCATCTGACGCAGCGTTTCCAGGCTGGTGGCGCGGAAGCCGGTCTTTTCACCGGCACCTGCCAGCTGGCAGACCTCCAGTGCCTGGTCGCGCAGACAGTGGCCGTCTTCCAGCAGCAGCAACCGCTCGTTGGCCAGGTCGCCCAGTTTCAGCTTGTGCCTCAGGTGGGCCAGCGGATGGTGATCCGGCACCGCCAGCACGAACGGTTCCTCGAACAGGAACTCGGCATGCAGGCTGTCCTCGTGCAGCGGCAGGGCGAGGATGCCGGCATCCAGCGCCCCCTCGCGCAGCATGTGGATGATGTCCTCGGTCTTGCCTTCGGTCAGCAGCAGTTCGAGCCGCGGAAAACGCTCGCGCAACAGCGGGATCACATGGGGCAGCAGGTAGGGCCCGAGCGTCGGGAAAATGCCGAGCCGCAGCGTGCCCGCTTCGGGATCGCGCGTGCGCTGCGCGATCGCCTTGATCTCGTCGACTTCGGCCAGCACGGAGCGCGCGCGGCGCGCGATCTCGCGACCGGTTTCGGTGAGCAGGATCTTCCGCGGCGTGCGTTCGACCAGTGACACGCCGAGTTCGTCTTCGAGCTTCCTGATCTGCGTCGAAAGGGTGGGCTGGCTGACGAAGCTGGC
>JBDTZX010000418.1:0-2342 GCA_040004895.1 Rhodanobacter sp.
CCATGGATCCAGCCACCACGCTTGTTCAGGGAATGCAGCGCGAAAGGCACCTGCTGCCGCGCAGGCTACCATTGCGGCGGCTTTCCACGAACAGGGTTGCCATCAGAAGCCTCCATGCCGGGTCGACCCGGACTCGTCTGTCCACGTTGGCATTGGTCGCGTCGCGTGCGGTGACTGTCTGCGGTAACGCTCTCCCGGATCGAATCGCTAGACTGAGGGTTCTCCCATTCCCGGCACTCCTCGCCATGCGTTCAATCCTCTCCACCCGCCTGCTCGTTGCCGCACTGTGCGCGGTCATCTCACTGCCGTCGGCAGCCAGCAAGCAGAGCACCCCGACCATCGGCCAGCAGCGCGAGGCTGGGTTGTTCTGGAGCCAGGCGAAGCGCGATGCGCAGTTGCGGAAGTTGTACGAGGTGTTTCCCAGTGACCGTGCCCCGCACGGCACGCACGTCCACGCGTTGCCGCAGGGGCGGCCGCTGGCACTGGTCGGGCAGGATGGGGCGGCATGGTTGACCCGCTACATCGACCAGCACCACATCGCCGGGGTGATGGTGCTGCAGCATGGTCGCGTCCGCCTGCAGCGATATGCACTGGGCTTCGGGCCGGAGCAGCGCTGGGAGTCGTTCTCGGTGGCCAAGTCAGTCACCTCCACCTTGCTGGGCATTGCCCTGCAGCAAGGCTATGTCCACAGCATGGACGACACGCTGGACACCTACATTTCGGAACTGCGCGGCAGCGCCTATGCGAAGGTCACCGTGCAGCAGTTGCTGACGATGACCTCCGGCGTGCACTGGAACGAGGATTACGCCGATGCGAAATCCGACGTGGCGCAGATGTATCTCGGCGCCTGTGTGGATGGCCGGGCACACATCCTGTCGTACCTGGTGAAGCAGCCGCGGCAATGGCCCGCCGGCACGCACTGGAACTACAACACCGCGGAAACCGATCTGCTCGGCATCGTGGTGCAGCGTGCCACGCATCGCTCGCTGGCCGCCTATCTTTCGCAGGCGATCTGGAAACCGTACGGCATGGCCTCCGATGCGTACTGGCTGAAGGACGAATGCGATGGCAGCGACACCGGCGGCAGCGGCCTGTCGGCCACGCTGGGCGACTATGCGCGGCTGGGGCAATTCATGCTCGACGGTGGTCGCATCGCGGGCAAGCCGGTGATCGCCTCGGCCTGGCTGCAGGGCGCGATGCGCCGCCAGGCCAATACCGGTGAAGCGGATCGTGGCTACGGTTATCTATGGTGGACGGATGCCGACGGCAGCTATGCCGCGATCGGCATCTTTGGCCAGATGGTCTACGTCGATCCCGCGCGGCAGCTGGTGATTGCGCAAGTGGGCTCATGGCCGCATGCCACTTCCGACACGCTGGTCGCGGCGCGGCGCGAGTTCGTCGCTGCCATCAAGCACGCGGTGGACGCGGAGCGGGAGTCACCGCCGCGTTGAGTTGGGTTGCCTGCGCCTGACATGACGAAGCCCGGCGCGATGCCCGCGCCGGGCTTCCGTGACGCGGTAGAACGTAGCGCGTCAGTCGCGCGACTTGGCCACCACGCTGCCATCGGTCGGGTCGGCGAGCAGGTCGACTTCCTCGCCATTCGCGGTCTTCGCATCGGCGCTCCACAGGCCGTCATCGAATTTCACGTGCTTGACGTTCTGGTAACCGGCGCCTGCGAGCTTGGCGCTCACTTCGTCCTCGTTGAGCCTGGACGGTGCATCGGCAGCGTAGACCTTGCCGGAGACCGGCCCGACCGCGAGTTTCACCCACTGCTTGTTGCCACCGCGAGCCTTGCTGCGCCAGACACCGTCCTTGAACTCCAGACCTTTGACTTCCTTGTAGCCGGCGTTGGCGATCGCGGTTTCGATGGCGTCCTGGCTCAACGCACCCGTCGGCTGTTTGGCCGTCCATGTGGTTACCGTGGTGGTGGTCTTGGTAGAGCTGCTGGCCGCTTGCGTCGCGGGTGCCTCCTGCGCGAGGGCAACGCTGCACACCGACAATCCAATCAACAGGGGAAGCAGGCGCTTGATCATGGTGAACTCCTTGAGGGTTGGCACTGGACCATGGCGTCCGCAGATGCGGACACGTTGGAACTTGTTTGAGCCTGCGCCCGACGTTCGGGTCGGCTCATCCAGCGATCATGGGATCACCGCATCCGGTACGGCGGCGTGAAAAAGCTCGTCACCACGACACGAACAGCGGGCCCGGTTCAGTTAACCCGGCATCAGGTCATGCGCGGCGGTCATCTTGACGTGTCATGCGCCTGATGGTCGAACGTCGATCCATCGGGTCGCCTCACTTGCGCAGACGTTTGACATTGCTGCGCACCGTCTTCTGATAGG
>JBDTZX010000237.1:0-25620 GCA_040004895.1 Rhodanobacter sp.
CCTGCAGTCCCACCGGTGCATCGTCGATCACCTGCACGTAGTAGCCCTCGATACCTTCCACGATGTAGCCGGCGTTGTCGCCGACCAGCTCGGGCGAGAGTAGATACTGGGTGTAATCCTCGGCGTCCATGAACACGAACGCATCGTCATCCATGTACGAGAAATTCGCTGCGCGACGGACCAGGTCCATCTCGCGCAGCTCGTCGTCGGCGCGCAGGCTGAGATC
Organism: Rhodanobacter sp.; assembly: GCA_040004895.1. Classification (GTDB taxonomy): domain Bacteria; phylum Pseudomonadota; class Gammaproteobacteria; order Xanthomonadales; family Rhodanobacteraceae; genus Rhodanobacter. Next base: position 227 of record JBDTZX010000237.1, read on the forward strand.
GAACTTGCGCGCGCCCGGAATCGAATACAGGGTGAAGCGGAAAGTGACATTGCCGCCACGCGCGCTCGGCGAGCTGCGCTCGATATCGCGCACTTGGTAAACCGTGCCGTCGTGTTCGACCACGTTGCCTTTCTTGACGTCGGAAGCTTTCATGGATGTGGACCGGGAAGAGGAGTGGAGTGACGGAAAACAGGATCGATGAACGGAAAGGTGCGGGCTTTTTGTTTTACTTTCTACTTGGGTTGCAGCCGTACCGCGCCATCCAGCCGGATCGTCTCGCCATTGATGTAGCGGTTGCCGAGGATGAAGGCGACGGTGCCGGCGAATTCCTCCGGCTTGCCCAGCCGTGATGGAAATGGGATCGATGCGCTCAGCGATTCCTGTACCTGCGGCGACATGCTGTCGACCATCGGCGTCCAGAAGATGCCCGGCGCAATCGTCACCACGCGGATGCCGAAGCGCGCCAGCTCGCGTGCCATCGGCAAGGTCATGCCGACCACGCCACCCTTGGAGGCGGAGTAGGCGGCCTGGCCAATCTGTCCTTCGAACGCTGCGACGCTGGCGGTGTTGATGATCACGCCGCGTTCGCCGTCGTCACCTGCCTCGTTGTGCTGCATCAGTGCCGCGCCGGCCTTGGCGACGTTGAAGCTGCCGACCAGATTCACCATCACCGTGGTGGAAAAGGTGGCCAGCGGCATCGCCCCTTCCTTGCCCAGTACGCGGCCGGCGCCGAGGATGCCGGCGCAGTTCATCACCACGTTCAGTCCGCCCATCGCCTCGCGCGCCGCGGCGACATTGGCGACCACGCCATCCTCGGAGGTGACGTCGGTGCGGAAGAAGCGGGCGGCGTCGCCCAGCGACGTCGCCGCCTGCCGGCCCTTGTCATCATTGACATCGAACAGCGACACCTTGCCGCCGTGTGCCACCAAGTGCTGTGCCACCGCGTGGCCGAGGCCGGACGCGCCGCCAGTGATGATTGCCTTGACCTGATCGAGCTGCATGCCGGCCTTCCGTAGGGTGAATAGCCAATGGTAGCCGAGTGACATCGCAGCCGTGAACGGGATATGCATTTTCACGCGCCGTATTCGCCTGGCATTGGGCCGCCCAGAGTTGATCGACGATTCCTGACGCGAGGGAGTTCCGCTTCAACATGAAAAAGCAGTTGACGTGGCCAGCATCTGCGCCCGCCGCCAGGCGGCGACCCCTGCGTGCGCAGCGACCATGGGACTACCTGCTGGTGGCGATCACCACCGGCGTCGTCGCGAGCATCCTCGCGCATCATTGATGATTGCTCAAACGTCCGAACCGGTTGCAGCTGATCCCCGTCGAACTGGCGGGACTCACCTGACGGAATGCCACGCGGTTCCGCTGATCTCAGGCAATCAGATCGAGGAACACCGGCAGCTGGCGCAGTTGCGAAAACGGCACGACCGGCGAAGGCGCCGCATCGGCCACCCGCAATTGCTTCTGCCACACGCCCACGTCCCACCACTGGCCGTGCTTGTAGCCGCACTGGCGCCACACGCCAGCGGCGCCGAAACCCATCGACTCATGCATCCGCACACTCACGTGGCCGGGCAGGGTGATCACGCCGACGGCCTGGCTGATGCCCTGCAGGCACATCGTTTCGAGCAGTGCCCCGTAAAGCCTGCGCGCGACGCCGCGTCGCTGCGTGTCGGCGCGCACGTAGATCGACGTTTCCGCGATCCAGTCGTAGGCTGCGCGCTCGCGGAAGCGTCCGGCATACGCATACGCCAGCACCTCGCCGGCGTCTTCCCAGACCAGCCAGGGATATTGGGCAAGCCGCTGGAAGATGCGTTCGCGCATCGCTGACACCCCCGGCAACACGGTCTCGAAAGTGGCTGCGCCGTCGTCGACCGAGCTAGCGTAGATCGCATGGATGGCCTCGGCGTCATCGTCGCGGGCAGGCCGGATCATATGCAGAGAACTCTCAGCATTTCGCGTATTTCCAGTTTCGTGTTTTGCCTTCGGCCAGCCATTCGAGTGCAGTGCCAACACGCTTCTGCCGCGTGGCGTCGGTTTTTGCTTCGTCGATCCAATCGGCGTATTCACGCTGCATGCCCGGGCTGAACGCGGCATAGTTCTTTCGCGCGATCGCATGTTTCTTTTTGGCGAATTCGGCAGCCAGCGCGGCGGGCAGGGAAGGCGCAGGCTTCGCCGCGGGCTTCGGGCGTCGCAGTTTCACGCCGGCCTGTGCCAGCGTCATTGCCTTTTTGACGTAGTCGGCGAGCTGCTTTTTCGACGGCAGGTCGGCGACGGACACGAGCTTGCCGAACTGGCCCATGCCATCTTCGGAAGCTTCACCGACGACCTGCCGCGACAGCCAGAAACCGAAGCCGCAGTGCTGCTTGAACGCGGCCATCATGCACAGTGGCGAACCGTTGTAGCTGAAGAATGGCATGCTCCATTTGATGCCTTCCTCGACCTCCGGGCACGCAGCGTTCACCACGCTGCGGAGGTGCTCCAGGATCGGCTGGGCGAACGCTGGCGACTTCGCGATATAGGTGTCGATGCGCGGATCGTGGCGGGTCATGGCGACTGCCTTCTGTGATCGAGAATGTCAGAGATCGAGAATGAAAAACCGGTCGCAGCTGAAATGCCCGGTGCCGCCCATCGGCTCACAAAGGGCCTTGAAACCACTGCGCGCGTAAAGCGCCTGGGCGGCGTCCATGCCGGTCAATGTTTCCAGATAGCAGCGTCGAAAGCCATGGCTCCGGGCCGCTTCAAGGCATCGCTGCATCATCGCGCTGCCGGCACCGATGCCGCGGGCTTCGGGCATGAAGTACATCTTGCGCAGTTCGCATACCTCCGACTCGCCGTTTTGCAACGGCGCCACACCGCCGCCACCGACCGTGCATCCGTCGCGTTCGACCACGAAATAGGCGCTACGCGGCTGGTCGTAGGCTTCGAACATGCGATCGACTTCCGCATCGTGGATCGCGAAACCCGGGCCGTCGGCGCCGAACTCGGGCATCACGTGGCGGATGATCGCGGCCATCGAAGGATTGTCGTCGATGCCGATCGGGCGAATGCGGAAATCTGTGGACATGGATCTTTCGCTTGCTGACGGGATGGGAGATTTCAACCGGCCGTGCGTGCGCGGGTGACGCGGCTGGCGGTTTCCTTGTGCAGCTGCGCAGCGAGCCATGCGCCGGTGGCGACCAGCAGGTCGAGGTCGACGCCGGTGCTCATGCCGATGCCGTGCAGCATGTAGACCACGTCCTCGCTGGCGACATTGCCGGTGGCGCCCTTTGCGTACGGGCAGCCGCCGGTGCCGGACACGGCGCTGTCGACCACGCGCACGCCTTCTTCCAGACAGTTGAGGATGTTCGCCAGCGCCTGGCCGTAGGTGTCGTGGAAGTGCACGGCCAGCGCGGCCATCGGCACCTCCTGCGCCACCGCGTGCAGCATCGCGCGCGCCTTCGCCGGCGTGCCGATGCCGATGGTGTCGCCGAGCGAAACCTCGTAGCAGCCCAGTTCGTACAGCCGTCGGGCCACGCGCACCACATCGATCACAGGTACGTCTCCCTGATAGGGACATCCGAGCACCGTCGAGACGTAGCCGCGCACTTTCACTTCATCTGCCTGCGCCTGTTCGATCACCGGCGCGAAGCGGTCGATCGCTTCGTCGATCGAGGCGTTGATGTTGGCGCGGTTGAACGCTTCGGATGCCGCGGTGAACACCGCGATTTCCGTCGCACCGACCTCGCGTGCGCGCTGGTATCCCTGCAGGTTCGGCACCAGCACCGGATAGCTCACGCCCGGCACCTTGCGGATGCCGCGAAACACCTCGGCGGCATCGGCGAGTTGCGGCACCCATTTTGGGCTCACGAAACTGGTCGCCTCGATCGTCTGCAGGCCGGTCGAGGAGAGCCGATCGATCAGCGCGATCTTCACGTCCGCAGGCAGCAGCGTCTTCTCGTTCTGCAGTCCGTCGCGTGCGCCGACTTCGACGATGCGGACGTGGTTGGTTGGGCTCATCTTCTGCTCCGGTCAGTCGGCGAAACGTACCAGCACTGCGTCCGCCTCGACGAATTCACCTTCGGCGGCGCGGATACTTTCGATGGTGCCGGCGCGTGGCGCCTTCAAGGCCAGTTCCATCTTCATCGCTTCCATCACCAGCAATTCCTGTCCCTGTTCGACGCTGTCGCCGGCCTTGGCCTTCACCAGCACGATGCGGCCGGGCATCGGCGCGATGACCTGGTTGCCGCCGGCGGCGTCCGTGGTTTCCCAAGCAAACGCCGCGGTGCGGGAAAAACTGTAGCGCTGGCCATCGGCGTCGTGCACCAGTACATGTTGCGCATCTACGCGTGCGGGCAACCGCCGCGCCTCGCCATCGAAGCGCGCGTCGAGCACGTCGTCCAGACGGGCGCCCTGCACGATGCAGGTGGCCTCACCGTACTGCAGCTGGTAGTCGCCATCGTGGCCGCGCGCCTCGACCTCATGGCGCTGTTCGCGCAGGCTCAGCGCCACGATGCGCTTGCCGGCGTGTCCGATGCGCCAGGCATCGGCGCGATTCCATGGCGAATGCGGGTCCGCACTTCCCGCGGCGGCAACGATCGCTGCACGTTCGTCGTGCAGCAACGCAGCGGTCGTCACGGCAAACAGCACGTCGTCGGCCGGTGCGGCATCACCGCTGAGGAACTCTTCCAGATGACGATCGAGATAGCCGGTATCGATGTGGCCTTCGACGATCGCCGGGTGGCGCGCAAGCCGCTCCAGAAAACCGATATTGGATTTCGGACCGACGATCTCGCACACGGCCAGCGCATCGCGCAGCCGCTGCAGCGCCTGCGCACGCGTGGCATCGAACACGATCAGCTTGGCGATCATCGGGTCGTAGAAGATCGTCACCGTGTCGCCCTCGATCACACCGCCATCGAGTCGCACATGCGCCGAGGGCGAGGGCAGGCGCAGGGTCTGCAGCTTGCCGGAGCCGGGCAGGAAATTCTGCTCGGGATCTTCCGCATACAGGCGCACCTCGATCGCGTGGCCGCGGGCATGAACCTCAGCCTGCTTCAGCGGAAGCGGTTCGCCCGCAGCGATCCGCAGCTGCCATTCGACCAGATCCAGTCCCAACGTCAGCTCGGTGACCGGATGCTCGACCTGCAGCCGGGTGTTCATTTCCATGAAGAAGAATTCGCCCTGGCTGCCATCGGGCTGCCGCGCCACGATGAACTCCACCGTGCCGGCGCCGACATAGTCGACCGCCTTCGCCGCGGCAACCGCGGCTTCACCCATCGCCTTGCGACGTGCCGGGTCGAGCGATGCCGACGGCGTCTCCTCCAGCACTTTCTGATAGCGACGCTGGGCCGAACACTCGCGCTCGTTGAGGTGGATCACGCTGCCGTGAGTGTCGCCGAAGACCTGGAATTCGATGTGCCGCGGATGCTCCACGTAGCGCTCAAGAATCACCCGCGTGTCGCCGAAAGAACTGGCCGCCTCGCGCTGTGCCGAGGCCAGCGCGTCGGCGAATTCCGCCGCGTTGCGCACGATCCGCATGCCCTTGCCGCCGCCGCCGGCCGCCGCCTTGATCATCAACGGGAAGCCGGTCTTGACGGCCTGCTCGGCGAGGTGCGTCGGGTCCTGGTTGTCGCCGTGGTAACCCGGCACCAGTGGTACCCCGTGCGTTTCCATCAGCGCCTTGGCGGCGGCCTTGGAACCCATCGCGTCGATGCTTTCCGGTCGCGGGCCGATGAAGGCGATGCCGGCGTCGATGCAGGCGCGGGCGAATGCGGTGTTCTCGGAAAGGAAGCCGTAGCCCGGATGAACCGCCTGCGCGCCGGACTGCTTCGCCACCTCGAGAATCGTGTCGCCGCGCAGGTAGGAATCGGCCGGACGCGGTCCGCCGATCGGCCACGCCTCGTCGGCCAGACGCACATGCTGCGCGTCTTTGTCCGCCTCTGAATACACCGCGATCGTATGGATGCCGAGGCGGCGGCAGGTGCGGATCACGCGGCAGGCGATCTCGCCGCGGTTGGCTATCAGTACGCGCTCGAACATGCGGATCCTCGGGCTGTTCGTTGTCTTGCAAAGCCGATGAAACTAGCAGATCGCCAACCCGAAGACGCTATTCGCCGTTCCAGTAATCGACGGCTGCGTCGTATCGGCCAATGATGCGGAACGGCGGTTTTTCCGGTTCGAGCGTCGGCTCGACGATCTGGTATTTGCCCGAGTCGGGGTATTCGCAGATATCGGCCGACCCACGCGTTGCCACGGCGAGAAAACGCAGTTCGACCTCGCCGGTGTTGATGATCTGGTGCGCCGTTTCCGGGCCACCCGGCGGGCAGGCGATGATGTCGCCACTGCGCAAGGGATGGCGTGCGTTGCCCAGACGGAGTTCACCGGTGCCTTCCAGGACGAAGAACATTTCCTCCAGCATGCGGTGGTTGTGGAACGGGCAGGCCAGCTTGCCCGGCGCGATGACGGTGAGGTTGTAGCCAAGTTTGCGCGCACCGATGCGGCTGGCGATCTCGCCCCAGCGGAGGTCGTATTGCCCGGCCAGCCGGTCCGGCGGCAGCTCGTCGGCGCTTGCCTGCTGCAGAACGATGTCGTCGAGATTGAGGATGTTTCCAGCACCTTGAGTAGTCATGCTCCTGCCTGCAGCGCGTGGCACACCGCTTCGATGTTGTAGCCGTCGGGGTCCAGCACGAAAGCGCCGTAATAGTCGGCGTGATAGTGCGGTCGCAAACCCGGCGCGCCGTTGTCGCGGCCGCCGGCAGCGAGCGCCGCGCGGTGAAAGCCGTCCACCGCGGCACGGCTGGCGGCGACCAGCGCGATGTGAATCGGTGCGGCCGGCTGGCCCTCGCCGAGCCAGAACGACGGCTTGCCGTTCGCACCGAAACCGATGGGTGCACGGGCGCCGGTCTGTTCGGCCGTGAATTCCAGTTCGATCCCGTAACCCAGCGGCGCCAGCGCCTGCAGATAGAAAGCGCGGCTGCGCGCGATGTCGGAAACCGGCATACCCAGATGATCAAGCATGTTTCACCTTCCTCGGATAATTGTTCATGGCGTACCACACCAGCGTGGCGCGCGTTTGTCGAGAAAGGCCGCCAGCCCGTGCTGGCCTTCTTCGGAAATGCGCAGCCGGGCGATCAGTTCGGCGTTCACCGTGTCGATGTGCCCGGCCTGCGTCGGGTCGATGCCGCCGACGCGCAGTGCCAGCGCCTTCGCCTCGCGTTGCGCATGCGGTCCGGCCTTGCCCAGCAGGTACAGTTCGCGCTCGATCGCCTCGTCCAGTTGCGCGGGCGGCAGCGCCGCGTGCAGCAGGCCGATCCGCGCGGCGGTCGCCGCGTCGAACACTTCGCCGGTGATGAACAGGCGGCGCGCTTCGCGCAGGCCGATCGCGGCGATCACATACGGCGAGATCACCGCCGGCACCAGACCGAGCTTGACTTCGGACAGCGCGAATTTGGCGGTGTCCACACCGATCGCGATGTCGCAGCAGGCGACCAGTCCGACGCCGCCGCCGTAGGCCGAGCCATTCACCCGCGCAACCGTGGGCTTCGAAAGGAACTGCAGGGTGCGCATCAGTTGCGCCAGGCGCAGCGAATCCTCGCGATTCTGCTGCTCGCTGGCGTCGGCCATGCCGCGCATCCAGTTCAGGTCGGCGCCGGCGGAAAAGCAGCTGCCGCTGCCGGTCAGCACCACCGCGCGCACGGCCGGGTCGGCGTCGGCTTGCTCCAGCGCGCGGGTGAGCGAAGCGATCAGTGCGTCATCGAACGCGTTGTGGATCTGCGGCCGGTTCAGGGTGATTGTGGCAACGGCGCCGCGACGTGTGACGAGAATGGTTTCGTGCATGGGATACCTGCTTGATGCCGCGATCTGCCCAACATCATAACGGTGACATCCGGCGGCCAGTGGATCGGCTGATGGCGTCCATGGCATAGGGCGCTTGCACCATGTCCTTCAAAGCGGCGATGATGCGCGGATAGGAATCGTTCTCAATTGGAGTCAAGCATGTCCCGCCGCCTGATCGAGTTGCTCGCCATTGCCGGGGTTGCCGTGGCGGCCGTTGCCGGAAACACCTTCACCGTGGCCGCGTCATCGTCACCGCCCGCGGCTGGCCAGCAGGACGCACTGGCCAGCGAAGTGGCAGCGTTGAAGGCCCAGGTCGCGCAGTTGCAGCAGCAACATCCGGCACCGGAACTGGGCCAGCAGATGCTGGAGTTGCAGATTCGCCATGACCGCCTGTGGTGGGCAGCTCAAGCGGGCAACTGGACGTTGGCCTATTTCATGGTGGGTGAGCTGGGCGAGGCCTTGCGTGGCATTGAGCAGACCAACGGCGATGCGCCTGAACTGCAACCTGAAAAGTTGTCCGAGTTGATGCCGTCGATGATGAATCCCGCCCTGAAGGATGTGCAGCAAGCACTGGCCAAGCAGGACAAGGCGGCGTTCGCCCAGGCTTACGACAAATTGTCGGCTTCGTGCACAGCCTGCCATCAAGCGGCTGGCAATACCTTCCTGATCATTGAGCGCCCGAAAACTCGTCTGCTGGACAACTTGCGCTACGCGCCGGCCGCCAAATAGCTGATACCGCGCATAAATGGAACGCGAGGACTCGCTTGCGGATATAAATGCGAACTATTACCATTTACGAATCTGGTTTGGAGTTCGCCATGAAACGTTACTTGATCGCGGCCTTGTTCGCGTTGCCGGTTGCGGTGTTCGCCACTGATGTACCGACGTTCACCTTGACCATCAAGAACCATCGCTATGAGCCGACCACGTTGAAAGTGCCGGCGGATACGAAGGTCGAGATCAAGGTGATTAACGCCGATTCGACGCCGGAGGAGTTCGAGAGCTCGGACTTCAACCGCGAGAAGATCGTCATGCCCAACAGCAGCATCACCGTATTCGTCGGGCCCTTGAAGGCCGGCAAGTACGGGTTTTTTGGCGATTTCCATCAGGACACCGCCCAAGGCACCTTGATAGCGGAGTAGGTCCATGTGGGGTATCGCGCTGCTGGTTTTTCGTGAGGTTCTCGAAGCTGCACTGATCGTCACCGTTGTCGCCGCCGCCACGCGTGGCGTGGCTCGACGAGGCTGGTTCATCGGTGGAGGCATTGGCTTGGGTGTGCTCGGCGCCTTGCTGGTGGCGACGTTTGCCGGCGTGATTGCCTCCGCGGCCAGCGGTGTCGGCCAGGAATTGTTCAACGCCTGTGTGTTGTTCGCCGCCGTGCTGATGATTGGCTGGCACGTGATCTGGATGTCCAGTCACGGCCGCGAACTGGCGCAACACATGAAGGCCGTCGGTGGCGCAGTACAGACGGGCGCCAGTTCGCTGTCCCTGCTGCTGGCGGTGGTAGCTCTTGCGGTATTGCGTGAAGGCTCGGAAATCGTGTTGTTTCTGTACGGCATGGTGGCCGGTGGCGCCGACGGGTTGGTTCGGGGTCTGGCGATTGGCATTGCCGGGGGTACCACGGTCGGCTTCCTGTTGTATTTCGGTTTGCTGCGGATTCCGCTGCGCTATTTCTTCACCGCCACCAATTGGATGCTGGTGTTGCTGGCTGCGGGTCTGGCCTCCAGTGCAGCGCGTTACCTGGTTCAAGCCAACCTTATGCCCGAGCTGGGCAACCAGATATGGAACAGCTCCTGGCTGCTCTCCGATGGCTCGGTGTTGGGCAAGATGCTGCACATCCTGATCGGTTACGATGCGCGCCCGTCGGGTATCCAGTTGATCGTCTACGCGACCGTGGTCATTGTGCTGATGCTCGGCATGCGATTGCTCGGTGGGCCGTCGCACGGTGCTTCGGTTCGCAAGGCAGGCAAGGTTGTTTCCGCACGTGAGCTGGACGCGGCAGCCTGATACGGTCAAGGTCATTGGCAAGCGTGTGATGACGGCAGCGCTGCGAAGCCATGTGTCCACGCCGCCGGCAGCGGCGAAGACGCAGACGATGCCACTGGAGTTCCGTCCGCGGCAGTGAGGTGGTCATCCGTCCAAGGTCGTGGATTGTCCTCTTGTTCTATGCGAGTGACGGCTGGCTTGCACTCATCCCCCTGCTTGCAGGAGATGCTGGGAGGGGGTGGAGCTTTTGACTTCATACGAAAAGCACCCCTCCCCAACCCTCCCCTGCGAGCAGGGGAGGGGGAAAAGCCGGGTGCAGGCATCCATGAACAATCAGCCCGCACCATTGCGCTGTCTTCAGCATGGAAAAAGCCGGCTTTCGCCGGCCAGCTGTTCCAGCATAGAAAAAGCCGGCTTTCGCCGGCTTTTTGCTTTCAACACAGATCGCGTGCCTTGGCTTATGCCAGTTCGCGGATCTTCGCGTTGAGGCGGCTCTTGTGACGCGCTGCCTTGTTCCTGTGGATCAGGCCGCGTGCGGCGTAACGATCCATCACCGGCTGGGCGACGGTGAACGCGGCGATGGCACCCGCCTTGTCTTTGGCCTCGATGGCCTTGACGACCTTTTTCAGAGCGGTGCGGACCATGGAACGTGCGCTGATGTTGCGCAGGCGGCGCTGTTCGGACTGGCGCGCGCGCTTCTTCGCGGACTTGATGTTGGCCAAGGTAGAACTCCGGAATGCAGTGTTAAGGGTGGAAAAAGACGCCAATTATGCGGTTGATTTGCCGTTGCGTCAATTGTTTAGCGTCGCACTCCGGTTGCTGCGGGATCGACAGCGGCATCAGGGGCAGGAATGATGCCGGCAATCGATAGTGTTGCAGCCTGCCTGAGCAGGCTCGTGCGTCGAATGGGGAATTCCCGATCGCATCAACGGATGTGCAATCCGAGCCTGCGGAAATCGACGCATGCCAGTGCGCCGATCCGTCTGGATCAGTGATGGACCGACGTTATACTCGACCGATGATGAAACTTTCCAGGGACGTCGCCGGCCCTTGTCTGGCGCCCGGCGGCAGTGTGCTCGCGGTCGGCGCCTTCGATGGCCTGCACCGCGGCCATCAGGCATTGCTGACACAGGTGACGGAGCGCGCGAGGGAGCTCGACGGCACGCCCATCGTGGTGAGTTTCGAGCCGCTGCCGCGCGCGTTCTTTTCTACTGAACCGGTGCCCCGGTTGTCCGGCGTGCGTGAAAAGCTGCGTGGTTTTGCCGCCGCGGGAATGGAGCAGACCCTGCTGCTGCGTTTCAACCGGACACTGACATCGATGACCGCCGAAGATTTCGTGCGGCGCGTGCTGGTGCACCGGCTGGCGGCAAGGGAAGTGTGGGTCGGTGGGGATTTCCGTTTCGGACACAGACGCGTTGGCGATCTGGACTTGCTGCAGCGCATGGGCGCGCAGCTCGGGTTCACCGCTTGCGCGATGCCGCTGGTCATGCTCGAGGGTGAGCGGGTTTCCGCCAGCCGGGTGCGTGGCCTGCTTGCCGCCGGCGCGTTCGCGGCAGCCGAGCCGTTGCTGGGGCGGCCCTTCGTGATCGACGGCAAGGTGGAGTATGGCAATCAACTGGGCCGCACACTGGGATATCCCACCGCCAACATTCATCTGAAGCAGCGGGTCAGTCCGGTGCATGGCATCTTTGCGGTGCGCGTGGGCCTGGGCGAAAGCGAATGCAGCTGGCCGGGTGTGGCCAGTCTCGGTGTGCGGCCGACCGTGAACCAGGTCAGCGAACCGCTGCTGGAAGTGCATCTGTTCGACTTCGACGGCGATCTGTATGGCCAGCGCATGGCGGTGGAGTTTGTCGGCAAGCTGCGCGACGAGCAGAAGTTCGACGGACTCGAACCGCTCAAGGCGCAGATGGCGGTGGATTCGCGGATGGCGCGCGAACTGCTCGGCATGAATCCGCGGCTGGCCGAGGCCTGAGCGAACATCGGCACTCCGGTGCATGCCGAAATCGACTAACTTTTCCCTTCATTGCGCGCGACACGGGCGTGCAGCAGCACCATCAGAGACGGCATTCAGGCAATGACCCACGACTACAAAAGCACGATCAACCTGCCGCAGACGGATTTCCCGATGCGCGGCGACCTGCCCAAACGCGAGCCGGGCTGGCTGGCGGAGTGGGAGCGCGTCGACCGGTATGCGCAGATCCAGCAGAAGACCGCCCACCGCCAGAGTGTGTTCGTGCTCCACGATGGCCCGCCGTATGCGAACGGATCGATCCATATCGGTCACGCGGTCAACAAGATCCTGAAAGACATGGTGGTGAAGTCGAAGCTGCTGGCCGGGCATCGCGCCCCGTATGTGCCGGGCTGGGATTGCCATGGCCTGCCGATCGAGATCGCGGTGGAGAAGAAATTCGGCAAGCCGGGCGACAAGCTGGACGCCACGGCATTCCGGCAGAAATGCCGTGAGTATGCGCAGGAGCAGGTCGACGCGCAGCGCAGCGATTTCAAGCGGCTCGGTGTGCTGGGCGACTGGCAGCGGCCGTACCGCACGATGGATTTCAAGTACGAGGCGGACATGCTGCGCGCGCTGGCGCGGATCGTCTCCAACGGTCACGTGGTGCGTGGCGCCAAGCCGGTATTCTGGTGCTTCGACTGCGCATCGGCGCTGGCCGAGGCGGAGATCGAATACGCCGACCGGGTCTCGCCGGCGGTCGACGTGGCGTATGACGCGATCGATGCCGGTGCGCTTGCCGGAAAATTTGCCGTCGATGTCGATGCGCCGATCGTCGCCATACCGATCTGGACCACCACGCCGTGGACGCTGCCGGAAAGTCAGGCTGTGTCGCTCGGCACGGATCTCGAATATGCGCTGATCGAAGGGCCGCCGCGGAATGGTCAGCGCGTGCTGCTGGTGGTCGCCAGCGCGCTGGTCGACACGGTGGCACAGCGCTATGGCCTGGCGCAGGCCACCGTCCTCGGGCACGCGCTCGGCAGGGCGCTGGAGGGCGTGCAGCTGCGGCATCCGTTTTATTCGCGCGAGGTGCCGGTGATCCTTGGCGATCATGTCTCGGCGGAGGACGGCACCGGCGCAGTTCACACGTCGCCGGATCATGGCGTCGAGGACTTTCTGGTCGCGCGCGAATACGGCATCGGCCTGCTCAACTATATCGAGCCGCGAGGTACCTACCGGGCCGACACGCCGGCGGTCGATGGACATGTACTCGGCGGCATGCACGTGTGGAAGGCCAACGAAGCCCTGGTCGACCGGTTGCGCCAGCGTGGCGTGCTGCTCGCTTTCTCGAAGATCGAGCACAGCTATCCGCATTGCTGGCGGCACAAGACGCCGGTGATCTACCGCACCACGCCGCAGTGGTTCATCAGCATGGAGCAGGGGTCGCTGCGCGATACCGCGCTGACCTCGATCAAGAGCGTGCGCTGGATCCCGAGCTGGGGCGAGGAGCGGATCGCGGGCATGGTGGCCGGACGTCCGGACTGGTGCATCTCGCGCCAGCGCACCTGGGGCGTGCCGATCGCATTGTTCGTGCACAAGGCGACCCAGGAACCGCATCCGGATTCCGTCGAGTTGCTGGAAAAAGTGGCGCTGAAAGTGGAGCAGGGTGGCGTCGATGCGTGGTTCGCACTGGACGCCGCGGAGCTGCTCGGCGACGACGCCAACGATTACGAGAAAGTCACCGACGTGCTGGATGTCTGGTTCGATTCGGGTGTCACCCATTTCGCGGTGATCGGCCAGCGGCCGGAACTGCAGCAGGGCACCGCCGAACACTACACGGTGATGTACCTGGAAGGTTCCGACCAGCATCGCGGCTGGTTCCAGTCGTCGCTGCTGACTTCGGCGGCGATCCACGGCCGCGCACCGTATCAGGAAGTTCTAACCCACGGCTTCGCGGTGGACGCGAACGGCCGCAAGATGTCCAAGTCGCTGGGCAATGTCGTTGCGCCACAGAAAGTGATGGATACGCTTGGCGCCGATGTGTTGCGCATGTGGGTCGCTTCGGCTGACTACCGCAACGAGATGACCGTCTCGGACGAGATTCTCAAGCGCGTCTCCGATACCTACCGGCGCATTCGCAACACCGCGAAATTCCTGCTCGGCAACCTGGACGGCTTCGATCCGGCACGGCACCTGCTGCCGGTGGAGCAGAGTCTGTTGCTGGACCAGTGGGCCATCCAGCAGGCGAACGACGTGCAGCAGGCCGTGCTTGCGGCGTACGAACGCTACGATTTCCCGGAAGTCATCGCGCGGGTGCAGAACTTCTGCACCAACGAACTGGGCGCGTTGTACCTGGACATCACCAAGGACCGGCTGTACACGATGCCCACCGACAGTCGTGGCCGGCGCAGCGCGCAAGGCGCGATGTATCGCGTTGCCGAGGCGCTGGTTCGCTGGCTGGCGCCGGTGCTGAGCTTCACCGCCGAGGAAATCTGGCGCGAGCTGCCGGGCGTCCATGGCGAGAGCGTGCTGTTCGAAACCTGGTACGACGATCTGGTGGCCACGCAAGGCTCGCCGGAGCAGCGTCGCTACTGGAGTGATCTGCAGGCGATGCGCGACACGGCGTCGCGCGTACTCGAAGGCATGCGCAAGGCCGACTTGATCGGTGCGGGGCTCGAAGCAAAGCTGGTGATCCACGCCGACGCCGCCATCCAGGCCCGTTACGCCGAATCATCCGATGAGCTGCGCTTCTTCTTCATCGTTTCCGAACTGCAGATGACGTCGCTGGAATCGCGTCCGGACGACGCCGTGAAAGTGGAATTGGAAGGCGCCGAGGTTTGGGTTTCGGCGAGTGTCAGTAGCGCTGCCAAGTGTGTGCGTTGTTGGCATCGTCGTGACGACGTCGGCGGTCATGCAGCTCACCCTGAACTTTGCGATCGCTGCATCGGCAATATCGAAGGCTCCGGCGAAAACCGCCGCTGGTACTAATCTCGCCGCACTTCCTCTTCACGATGGAAACGAGTCGCGACACCCACGTTGAACTCCCTTCCCTGCGAAGCAGGGGAGGGTTGCGGAGAGGTAGCTCTTGATCTTGTCATTCAGGGTGAAAAGCAACCCCCTCCCAGCCTCCCCCTGCATTGCAGGGGGAGGAGCCGCACGACTGACGCGCTGTAATCAGAGATCAGCCGCACGGCCCACGCTGTACTCAGAGATGAGCCGCACGACTCATGTTGTACTCCCTCCCCTGCGAAGCAGGGGAGGGTTGGGGAGGGGTAGCTCTTGATCTTGTCGCCCACGGTCAAAAGCAACTCCCTCCCAGCCTCTCACTGCCTTGCAGGGCGAGGGCTATCGTCCCCGCAAGCCTGCTTATTCGAGTACCTACGCGCCATGACCATCAAACCCAATGCACTGATCTGGCTATGGCTGTCCGCCGTGGTCATTGCGCTCGACCAGCTCAGCAAATGGTGGGCGGTGCAGGCACTGCAGCCGATCGGTGTGCCGCATCCGGTGATTCCCGGCTTCCTCAACTGGACATTGGCATTCAACAGCGGCGCGGCTTTCAGCTTTCTCGCCGGCAGCGGCGGATGGCAGCGATGGTTCTTCGTGCTGCTGGCGCTGCTGATCAGCTCGGTGCTGGTGACATGGCTCGCGCGTACGCCACGTCGCGACTGGCGTACGGGCATGCCGCTGGCGCTGATCATCGGCGGCGCGCTCGGCAATCTGGTGGATCGCCTGCACGCGGCGCAGGTCACCGACTTCATCCATGTGCATTTCCATGAATGGAACTATCCGGTCTTCAATCTGGCCGACTGCGGCATCACGGTGGGCGCGGTACTGCTGGTGGTGTCCGGCCTGTTCGCCGGCAAGCCTTCGGGTGGCGTGCGATAATCGAACGTCATGGCCATCCCCGTACGGGGATGCCCGCACATCGTTCAACTCTCCTGCTGGCAGGGGAGTGACAAGGCCACGATCGATCCATGGACATCCTGCTCGCCAATCCCCGCGGTTTCTGCGCTGGCGTCGATCGCGCCATCGCGATCGTCGAGCGGGCGCTGGAGTCCTGGGGTGCGCCGATCTATGTGCGGCACGAGGTGGTTCACAACCGCTACGTGGTCGAGAAGCTGCGCGCGGACGGCGCGGTGTTCGTCGAGGAACTGCACGAGGTGCCGGATGGCGCCACGGTGATCTTCAGCGCGCATGGCGTCTCGCAGGCTGTACGCGAGGAAGCTGAGGCACGACATCTCAAGGTGTTCGATGCCACCTGTCCGCTGGTCACCAAAGTGCACATGGAAGTGGCGCGACTCGGACGCATCGGCCGCAGCGTGGTCCTGATCGGGCACGCCGGACACCCGGAAGTCGAAGGAACCATGGGCCAATGGAATCCGGCCAACACCGGCGAGATTCTGCTGGTCGAATCGCTGCAGAGCGTGCAGCAGCTGACCCCCGGGTTTCCGCATGCACTTTCCTACGTCACCCAGACCACGTTGTCGGTCGACGACACCAAGGCGATCATCGAGGCGTTGCGGGTGAAATTTCCCGACATCGAAGGTCCGCGCAAGGACGACATCTGCTATGCCACGCAGAACCGTCAGGACGCCGTGCGCCGTTTGGCCGACTCGGTCGACCTGATGCTGGTGGTGGGCTCGGTCAACAGCTCCAACTCCAACCGTCTGCGCGAGCTGGCCGAAAAGCAGGGCGTGCGCTCGTTCCTGATCGACGGTGCGGAAAACATCGACCGAAGCTGGCTCGACGGGGTCAGCCGCATCGGCTTGACCGCCGGCGCCTCGGCCCCGGACAAACTGGTGCGCGAGGTGATTGCCCGCCTGCAATCGTGGGGTGCCGGCGAAGTGCGCGAACTGGATGGCGAACCGGAAAACATCACCTTCGCACTGCCTAAGGAATTGCGCATCGTCGGGGGAACCAGCGCGACGAATTTCTGAGCGCACGAACACCGGACATGCAAAGGCCCGCATCGAGCGGGCCTTTGCATGTCTTGGTGCCGGAAATAGGAATCGAACCTACGACCTACGCATTACGAATGCGCCGCTCTACCAACTGAGCTATTCCGGCAGCGAGCCGCGGATTTTACGGTGCGACAGGGGGAGGCGCAAGCAGGGCGGTGGTTGCACTGGCCCCATCACGACGCGCAGTTGGTGCGCTTGCGCACCCTGCGCAGCTTCGAAGGAGCCGAGGCGGCGACAGCCTGAGCGTGACCAGGATCACCGTTGAGACCTTGTCGCGAGCCGCCTGTCGGGCAATTTCTACCGTCTGTCGGCCAGAGCTGGTGCCCGGGAAACCGATGAGTACAGTGCATGCAGGGGTATCAGGGAGAATTCCATGCAAGTCTTGTCGCGTCAGCGAGGCGTCTCGCTGATCGAAGTGATGATGGCCGTGCTGATCTTCAGCATCGGCCTGATCGGCCTGGCTGGTCTGATGGTGATGGCCACGCGGTCGAACCATTCGGCCTACCTGCGCACCCAGGTGACGTTTCTGGCCAACAACATGGCGGATCGCATGAGCGCGAATTCTGCCGCGGTGTGGACTGGCGGCTACAACAACAACGCGTACCCGGTTTCCTCGGCGTCGGCAGGCTGCGGTGTCGGTGCAGGTTGCAGCCCCGCCGATCTGGCAACGCATGATCAAAAACTGTGGAGTGGTCAGTTGACAGCCTTCCTGCCCAATCCGAGTGCCACAATCAATTGCTCTGGCGTCGGCGCCGTCGGCTACGACCCGACATCACAGCTCGCCATGCGCCCGCCGTATGGCGGCACCTGCACCATGACGATCAAGTGGAGCGAACAGCAGGCCGGCGACAAGAACAATCGCGGCAGCGCCCAACAGGAATTCGACTGGAAGTTTCAGCCATGACGCCATCCCGTATCCGTTTGCATGAGCAGCGCGGCCTAACCCTGATCGAGCTGATGGTCGCGATGGTGCTGGGTCTGCTGGTGGCCGCAGGCATCGTCACCGTGTTCGCATCCACTTCCAGCAGCAACAAGGCGCAGAACCAGCTGGCACGCTTGCAGGAAGAGGGCCGCTTTGCAATCAGCCGGCTTGGCACGGACCTGCGAATGACGAATGGCCAGTACTGCACCAATACCGGCGGCGTCGCACTTGCCAGTTCCGGCGGCAATTTTCTGGATCACCTGCGTACGCCCAATGTGTTTGCAAAACACTTGCTTGGCACAACCGCGGGCGCGGTAAGCGGCGCACTCGGCGATGTCACCACGGCATGGGGCGCCACCAGCGGCACGATCACCTACCCCGCCGCACCCACCGCTGCCTACAGCATGCCGTCGTTTCTCTTCATGCGTGGCTATGACTGCACGGTCTTGGCCTGCACGCCGGTCGATCCGCACGCGTCCATCGCCACGATCCCGGCGATGAATTCGACCCTGGGAAGCCGCGTCCTGGGCACCGATGTGCTTACCGTGCGTTACATCAACCCGAGCAGTGGCTGGGCGATCATGGGCTTGACCGGTGTCGCCCCCACCGGCAGCACGATTGCGACCAGTTCAAGCGTGGGCACCATCACCTCGATCACCCTGCGTCCCCTGACCAGTGCGGGCGAACCGCCGATAACCAATTTTGCAAACGGTGATCTGGCGATGCTGGCCGACTGCTCCAATGCGCAGATTTTCGCGGTCACCAATGCCGCGGGTGTGTTGACTCCGGATGGACCGAACAATTTTACCGGCAGCAGTCCGGCCGCCCAGCAGCCGGAGTCCGGTCCCAAGGTGTTCGACGTCAATCGCGATCTTCAGACCGTCACCTATTACGTCAAGGTGGTCAGCGTCAACAACGATGGCAACGCACCCTTTACCGGCGCGCTGATGCGTCGGGTCAACGGCGGCCTTCTCGCGGGCGGCATCAATCCCGCGCAGAAAAGTTCCTCCGAGGACGAGCTGGTGCGCGGCGTCGAGCGGCTGGATTTCAAGTACGGCATCGAGGATGCGACCGGCAATACGAGTTTTGTCAGCGCCAAGGATGTCGACACGTCCACCAACTGCCCGCCATCCGAACTCAATCAGGTAAGCGCCACTGGCTGTTTGTGGCGCGGCGTCAAGAGCATCGAGGTCAGCCTGCTGATGGACGGCCAGGTGCCGCTGTACACACTTGGCGCCAACGACATGTTCTACGCCTACAGCCAGGATACCAACCCGCTGTTGGTGGCACCCAGCGCACACAACATCAAACCGAGCGTGCAGGGGTTTCCCGACCAGATGCTGCGGCGCGAATTCAATGCGCTGATCGCCGTGCGCAACTACAACCCCTGATGAAAACAGTGAATACCGCAATGTTGCCTCAGGGCCATGCATCCATGGAGCGAATCATGTCGATCCCGAAGAAATCTCCGTCGATGCACCCGGCCGCGCACGCGCAGCGCGGTGCCGTGCTGGTGGTCGCGCTGATTTTCCTTTTGCTGCTGACCATCCTGGCGCTCAGCGCGTCCAGTCGTTCGCTGCTGCAGGAACGCATGGCCGGCGGTCTGCACACGGCCCAGCAGGCGGAGATGAGCGCACAGACGGCGCTGCGCGGTGCCGAGTGGAAGCTCTGGACCAGCACCAGCAATGTCAGTGCGCACCTCAATTGCGGCACCGGCATCTTCACCGACTGCTACACCTATGATCCGGCCAACCTGATCGCCAATGTCACCAATTTCCGCACCCTGCCGGGCTGGGTGACGGCTGGCGCCACCGCTTACAAGGGTTACGGCGGCGGTACGGATTACACAGCGACCACTTACGGAAAACTGGCCAACAACCCGGTGTACATGATTGAGGACCTTGGCATCGAATTGCCGCCCGGGGTCAGCGGAAGCCTGCATGAGTCCGGCGCCACCGGCACTGGCGGCACCGGCTATACCAGCACGACCCGGCATATCTACCGCATCACCGCGCGCGCCACCGGCGCCAACGCAAATACCGTGCGCGTGCTTGAAAGCACGTTCGCCGCCAAGAGCAATTGAGTCGGAGTATCAAGGCCATGCTGATCCGCCACTTCATCACCAAGCGCGTGCCGCAGGCCGCGATGGGCATGTTGTTGACCCTGACCGGCGGATTGTCCGCGCCCATGCAGGTACAGACATCGATATCGATCATGACGGTGGTCGTGGCCGGCAGCGCATTTCTGCCTGCTTCCGCCGCAACCGCCGCGCTGCCAGGCGGCACCGTGGAACTCAGTCCGGCACCGCCGAACCTGACCCAGGCGGTGCCACCCAACATCATGCTGACGTTTGATGATTCCGGCTCGATGCAGGCGAATCACCTCAGCGACTTCCCGCCGTACACCACCAATAACAACGGGTCCCAAAAAGCCGGGCTGCCAACTTTCGCTGGCGGACCCTGGCGCTGTGCCAACGTCATCGATGCCGATCATCTGACAGCCGGCGACGGCACGATGCGCGCGCTGGCGATGAACGGCGTGTACTACAACCCGAATATCACCTATGTCGTGCCGGCCTATGCGGATGGCACGAATTTCCCCGCAGCAGATCCCACACTGACGAATGTCTGGGTGGACGGCCTCGTGGTCAATCGGCCGCCTACCGGGGCCACCCTCGCCACCACGGCATACAACAACAACCCCGACCTGGATCTGCCGGCTTCAAACAGTGTCACCGATCTGACCGGGATGCTGACCACCACCACCACGTCGACCGTGGTCTGGTATTCGGCCTTTGCGAAAACCGCGGCCGGTGCCAGCTCGTGTCCTGGCGGTGCAGACAGCGGCTCCTGCACGAAATATTCGACGACGGCGAAATCAGGCGGTAAATACTATTACTACTTTGTGCCCAATGCCGCCACGCTCTATAACGGCGCTGCGAAAGTTTGCCCTGCTGGCTCACCCTCCGGCTGCACGTCCTACAACAGTTCGACCATTCCGTATTACTACGTGTGGTCCATTACCACCACGACCACCACAACAAGTCCGGACAACCGCTGGCTTTGCGGCAACGGTTCCAACAACGGCAGTGGCAATGGCGGCGGCTACATGTGGACCGGCGCGAGCCCGATGGATGGCTTGTCGCACACCCTGAGCGACAACACGACCGTGGTGTATCCGAACGGTGGCCCGTATTACTACCGGCTCAAGACAGGGGTCACGGTCAATCTCAACAAGTTCGGCGTCCCCGCCAGCGGTGCGGATCTGACCACGCTTTACACCATGGGCAACTGGGAAGCCGTGCCGGTACCGACGACGCAATATCAGAACTTCGCCAACTGGTATGCCTATTACCGCACCCGCAACCAGATGGCGCGCTCTTCGCTGTCACAGGTCTTCGGTACCGGTGCGCTTGCCGTCAACCAGGTAGCGGGCACGACCACCACGGGGTTCGGCAGCACCATCCGGATGGCCTGGCAGAATCTGAACAGCGGCACCTACAACTTGCCGACGGGATCGATCATCAGCAGCCTGATCGACACCGCGAATTGCACGACAACCAAGACCACTTCTCCCATCGTGAGTTCGTCCGGGGCACAGACGCCCACCAATGTGACAACGGCACCGGATTGCTATCGCAGTGCTTTCTTCAACTGGCTATACCAAGTTCCGGCAGGTGGCGGTACGCCGACGCGTACACCGATGGACGCTGCAGGAAAGTTCTTCTCGCGTGGTGGTTCGTCGGACAAGACGCATGACCAGAACCTGAAGGATCCGTACTGGCAGGCGGCGGTGAGTACCACCAATCCGGATGGCACGGTCACCGTGACGCCCGGCGCCGAGCTCTATTGCCGCCAGAACTATCACATGCTGGTGACTGACGGCTTGTGGAATGGCGGCAAAAATGGCCCGCTCAGGAAGAACCTGACCTTGGCACCATCTGGCAGCACCCTCACGTTGCCGGATGGCACGGTCGTGCCCGATACCGCCACTGCGGGCGTCACTTCGGTCTACGCACCGGTGCTGGACGGCGGAGACACCGGTTATGCATCGCTCTCGGATGTCGCCTTCCACTACTGGGCCACGAATCTCCGGCCGGACCTTTACATTCCGCTGAGCCAGCAGTTTGTGACGCCATACATGCCTGACCAGGTCACTGGCGTGGTGAGTTCCGGAACCATGTCGGGGTCGAGCGTACTGACCTCCAACGTCAACGACGAGGTCTATTTCAACCCCAACAACGATCCAGCCAGCTGGCCGCACATGTCCGAGTACTTGGTAGGTCTTGGCGTCAGCGGCCAGTTGAATTTCTCGACCGATACGGATTGCGCCAGTTCGGACTCATCGGACGCGTGCCCGCTGCGCAAGGGCGTCTCGAATTCCTCGGGCGTCGCGGGCTGGCCGACTCCGGACGGTTCGGGCTCAGGCATTCCTGCCAACATCGACGACACCTGGCACGCGGCGCTTGCCGGTCGCGGCGAATTCTTCAGTGCGGGCAATCCGCAGGACCTGGTGACACAGCTCACCAAGATCCTTTCCAATATCGCGGCCCGCAACGTACCTGCGGCAACCAGTGCCATCAGCGCCACCGTCCTGACCAGCGGCACGCTGGGTTTCAGCACGGGCTACAACTCCGCCGACTGGAGCGGCGTGCTGGATGCAGTGAACGTGAATCTGGATGGCACGGCCGGCATCCTGGCGTGGCATGCGGCCGACCTGCTGACCGCCAAGTCGCCATCGAGTCGGGTGATCCTGTCGTCGACACTTGCCACTGATGGAAGCTTTGCCGGTGGCTGGGAGTTCAGCTCGACGAACGTGTCCTCCGCCCTGGATGCGGCGGGGCGGACCACGCTGATGACGCCGGCCAGCACGAACACCACACTGGACACGCTGCTGACCCGCGTCGACTGGTTGCGTGGTTCAAAGACTTCCGAGAACGATGGCAGCATGCGCCAACGCACCAGCATGCTCGGCGCCATCATCCGCTCGCAAGCGGTGTATGTGTCTTACCCTGCAGACGGCTATCGCAACAACTGGCCGCTGCTTGCCGATGGCGTCACCGCTGCACCGGAGACGTTGGCGACTACGACACCGACGGCGGGCACCGCGAATGTGAGCTATGAGCAGTTCGCCAGTGACCAGGCGCTGCGCAAGCCGGTCGTCTATGTGGCTGCCAATGACGGCATGTTGCATGCGTTCGATGCGTCGCAAAATACCGATGGAAGCAATGTCAAGGATGGATCCGGCAATCTGGTGTCTGGCCAGGAGTTGTGGGCATACGTACCGCGTTCTGCTTACAGCAATCTTGGCAACCTGACACTCAGGAACGGGTTTTCGTTCGCGCCGACGGTGGATGCCACGCCGGTGACGCGCGATGTGTTTTTCGACGCCGCGACCACCACGCCGGCGAAGACGGCGGTCGGCTGGCACACCATTCTCGTCGGCGGGCTGGGACAAGGTGGTCGCGGTGTCTATGCACTGGACGTCACCGATCCCGATCCGAGCCATGCTACTGGTGTGAATGCGGCCAACGTCACCAGCAAGGTGCTGTGGGAGTTCAACGCAGGCATGCCCGCGGTTGCCGCCGGCAACCCTGCCGATCTTGGCTACACGTATGGCCAGCCGAATATTTCCCGTCTCGCGACCGGCAAGTGGGTGGTGCTGGTGCCCGGCGGTTATTTCCCCGATTGCGGCCAGTCGGACCAGCCGGCCAATTGCAGTGCCAACAATGCGTCGCCCAAGAGTGGCAGCCCCGCGGTCAATTTCAGTTCGCTGTTTGTGCTCGATGCACAGACCGGCGCGCTGATCCGCGAACTGAAGACTCCCACCAATATCACCGGGGTGAGCAGCTACGGCCTTTCGTCACCCGTGCTGGGTGACTACAACAACGACCAGATCGATGACGTGGCTTTTGCAGGCGATCTGAGCGGAAATCTGTGGCGTTACGATCTGACCAACGCGAACCCGACCAGCTGGAGCGTCTCGCTGGCCTACAAGCCAACCACGCAGGGTTCGCAACCGATCACGTCAATGCCCCGGCTGTTCCCGGATCCGGTGACCAACCGCTTTATGGTGGTCTTCGGCACCGGCAAGTATCTGGGCTCGCACGACAACATCACCACCGGCGCCACCCAGGCTGTCTACGGCATCCGCGACACGGGCGTCATGGTTGCCGGCGTGACCAATCTCGTGCAGCAGACACTGAACGAAGTCGCCGGAACAGGCGCCAACGCGGGCAATACAATCATCGGTCTGACCAGCTATCCGGTGCCTTCCAGCTACAACGGCTGGTATTTCACCCTGATTGCTGGCGGCGAACGCGTGGTGGTGACGCCGAGTGCCTTGTTCGACACCAACCGCGCGATCATCACGACGCTGATCCCCAACAACAGCAATGGTTGTTCGTCGAACAACTCCGGCTCGTTGCTGGTGATCGATGCGACCACCGGTGGTGCGGGCGACGGTCTTTCGATCGGGCCATCAAGCTGGAGTAGCGGCGGTGTCACGTTCAAGGCCGTTGGTGCGATCGTGACCAACCCTGCGACCGGAGGCACGGTGCCGGTCGCCACGTCCATCGGCGGCGGCAAGCTGATTTTCCCCGGAGTGAACATGAATGGTGGTGGCACGATCACCGGCGATGATGCAATCTGGCGTCGCCGTTCGTGGCGGGAGTTGAACAATGATCAGTAGAACCGGCAGGGGAGTTCAGGCAATGCGGCGCATGCGCGGTTTCACCCTGCTCGAACTGATGATCGTGGTGGTGATCATCGCGATCCTTGCCGCCCTCGCGATTCCGGCCTACGGACGCTATGCGTATCGCGCCCGCAGGCCGGATGGTCAGGAACTTCTCCTGCGCATAGCGAACGCGCAGGAGCGGTACAACGCCACCTACAATACATACGGTCCACTTACCGGCACACCGAGTCTTGGCTACAGCACTGATCCGGCCATTTCGGAAAAGGGTTATTACCAGGTGGCCATTAGTTACCCCACGGGTGCCAGCTCATCGTTTCTGGCTACGGCAACGCCAGTGGTTTCACAAGCCCAGGCCAAGGATAAGTGCGGTGCGCTGTCGATCGACAATACCGGTGCGAAATTGCCGTTGTCGACTGACGCCGCCAAGAACAGCAACGGCAACTGTTGGTGAACATCATGACCAACACCTCGACAAAACTGCGCGGCTTCAGCCTGCTCGAGCTGATGATCACGATCAGCGTGATGGCGATACTGCTGGCCGTAGCGTTGCCGAGTTTTCGTGATGCCATCCATCGGAATCAGGTCAGTTCATCCAGCAACGAGTTGCTCGCAAGTCTTGCATACGCGCGCACCGAGGCGGTTACACGGGGCCAGCTGGTGTCGATGTGCCCCGGTACGAAGGCGGCCGGTTGCACGGCGGCCGGACAGGCGTTTGACGCCGGCTGGATTGTCTACACCTACCCCGCTGGCGCGGCCTCCGCAAACAAGGCGTATGTTGCGGGCGCACCGGTGTTGCGATCGGTTGATCCGCGTTCCGGCGTATCGATCCAGTCGCACACGACCGAGGTCATCACCTTCGGCCAGCAAGGTCAGCTGCATTCGGCCACCATCACTCCACTCAAGCTGGACTTCGTCACTTGCTTTCGCAATGGAACCACTGGCACCGGCTCGAGTACCACATCGGTACCCGGCGCCGAGCTGAGGATCAACGGCTCTGGCAGCGTCAGCACGTATACGTGGCCGGTGGGTTCGGCCTGCACGCCCTGATCCGCAACGG
>JBDTZX010000461.1:0-7765 GCA_040004895.1 Rhodanobacter sp.
AAGAGCACTACAACGTTGCCCGCCGCGTGCAGGGTACGTTGCAGCGCTACAAGGAACTGAAGGACATCATCGCGATTCTCGGCATGGACGAGCTGAGCGAGGAAGACAAGCAGTCGGTGACCCGCGCGCGCAAGATCGAGCGTTTCTTCTCGCAGCCGTTCCACGTGGCCGAAGTGTTCACCGGCTCGCCGGGCAAGTACGTGCCGCTGAAGGAAACCATCCGCGGCTTCAAGATGATCATCGACGGCGACGTCGACCATCTGCCGGAGCAGGCGTTCTACATGGTCGGCACGATCGACGAAGCGATCAAGAAAGCCGAAGAGATGGGCGCCAAGAAGGCGGCCTGATCCAGCGGGCGGGCCGCGTGCCCGCCCATCGCTTTCTGTCACAGGTAAACAGTCATGACCCAAACCATTCGCGTCGACATCGTCAGTGCCGAAGCCGAGATTTTCTCCGGCGACGCGACGATGGTCATTGCCACCGGCGAGCTGGGCGAGCTGGGCATCACGCCACGCCACGCGCCGCTGATCACCCGGCTCAAGCCCGGTCACGTCGACGTGGTGCTGGGCAATGGGGAGCGCCAGCAGTTCTACGTTTCCGGCGGCATCCTGGAAGTGCAGCCGCAGGTCGTCACCGTGCTGGCCGATACCGCAGCCCGCGCATCTGATCTGGACGAGGCGTCCGCGCAGCGCGCCAAGAAGGAAGCCGAGGATGCGCTGGCCAACCGCACCGATGCGCTGGAAATTGGCGAGGCCCAGGCCAAGCTGGCCCAGGCGCTCGCCCAGCTGCAGGCGCTGGAGCGGATGCGCAAGAACCTCAAGCACTGAGGCCCACCTCACGCCAGTCCGTTCGCGAAGACGCGCACAACCCTGCGCGGACTTCTCGAAGAGCATCGAACGCCGGCCTTGTGCCGGCGTTTTTGCGTTGGCACTATCGGCTGACGAAACCTCACGGATGAACCAGCGATGCGAATGGTCACGATGCGTCGCTGGATCGTGCTCGCTGGCTGGGCACTGATTGCCGGCTGCGCCACATCACCGCACATGTCCATGGCACCGTCCGCCACCGGCGATGCGTCTTGGCGGATGAAGGAATCACCGGGTACGAAGCACTACGAGCTGGCGATGGGCGACGTGGCCAGCGGCGCGAACGTGATTGAGCGGGTGACGCCGGTCTATCCGACGGACCAGCTGGCCAGCTGTCCGCCACCCCGGGAAGTGGAAGCGTTGCTGATCGTGGACAAGGCCGGCAAGGTCGGCGAGGTGCGCGTGACCGACGAGGCGCAGGCCGACATGCAGCGCCGGGCGTTCATGACAGCGGTCCGTGCGGCGGCGCTGCAGTGGACGTTCAATCCGCTGGAAGTGGAGCATTGGGCGGCCGATGCGGACGGCAACAGCCATGTGGTCGACAGCCGGACGCAGCCTTTCAGCCTGACCTACGTGTTCCGTTTCGAATGTCATGCCGGCAAGCCGAGCGTGAGCGCCGACGAAACCGCCAACCGTCGATAGGCAGCGCACGCGGCGGAACGGCTGCTATGCTTTTTCGATCGAATGCGGTCAAGGCAGACACTGATGGAAAACGCTCGGTTGCACGTCATTATCCTCGCCGCCGGTGCCGGCACGCGGATGAAATCCAGCCGGGCCAAGGTGCTGATGCCGCTGGCCGGCCGTCCCCTGCTCGGTCACGTGATCGACGCGGCACGCGCACTGGGGCCGGCGGCTGTCCATATCGTCTATGGACACTGTGGCGAGCAGGTGCAGGCCGCGTTTGCGGATCAACCGGATCTGCAATGGGTGCTGCAGGCCGAGCGGCTCGGCACCGGTCACGCGGTGGAGCAGGCGCTGAAGGCGGTGCCCGATGGCGTGCAGGCGCTGGTGCTGTATGGCGACGTTCCGCTGACCCGCGTCGAGACCCTCCGCGGGCTGGTGGCATCGGATGCGGTGCTGCGATTGCTGACCACCCGCCTCGCCGATCCGCATGGCTACGGCCGCGTGTTGTGCGACGGCAGTGGTCACGTGCATGAAGTGGTCGAGCAGAAGGATGCGAGCGACGAGCAGCTCGCGGTGAATCTGGTCAACACCGGCATCCTCGTCTGCGATGCGCAGGCACTGCGTGGATGGATCGCCCGACTCGATCGCAACAACGCCCAGGGCGAGTACTACCTCACCGACATTTTCCGCATGGCCGCCGAACAGGGTCGCGCCGCGCTGAGCGTCGAGTGCGCCGATCCGGTGGAAGCCGCCGGTGCCAACAACCCGTTGCAGCTGACCGAGCTGGAAGCGGCCTATCGTCTGCGCGCCGCCCACGCGTTGCTCGCCGACGGCGTGCGCCTGGCCGATCCGTCGCGCATCGACGTGCGCGGCACGGTGCAGGCCGGGCGTGACGTGGAGATCGATATCGACGTGATCCTCGATGGCAGCGTGATACTCGGCGATGACGTGCGCATCGGTGCTTTCACCCGCGTCAAGAATGTGCAGCTCGCCGCCGGCACCGTGGTGCAGTCGCATTGCGATCTGGAAGGCGTGATCACCCACGGCGCCTGTACCATCGGTCCGTTCGCGCGCCTGCGTCCGGGTACCGAGCTGGCCGGTGGCGTGCATGTCGGCAACTTCGTCGAAACCAAGAAGACGCGCATCGGCGAAAACAGCAAGGCCAATCACCTGAGCTACCTCGGCGACACCGAGATCGGTCGGGGCGTCAACGTCGGTGCCGGCACCATCACCTGCAACTACGACGGCATCAACAAATTCGTGACCCGCATCGGCGACGGCGCCTTCATCGGATCCAACAGCGCGCTGGTAGCGCCGGTGACCATTGGCGCGCAAGCCACCATCGGCGCCGGCTCGGTGATCACCAAGGACGCACCCGCCGGGGAGCTCACACTGGCGCGCGGACGGCAGCACACGCTGGAAGGCTGGACGCGTCCGGGCAGGAAGTAGACGCCAGCGAGATGGCGTGGTTTTGCGAAAGCGGTGTCTTTGCAGCTGCCTGTGGATCATTCGTCGCGTTGCGTCTCACACATACCGCCAACCGTCGATTTCCACCAGCAATTCACGGCGGCAGATGTCGCCGTGCAGCAGCAATACCGGCACGCCGGGCAGGCGACGCTGCAGGAAGGCACGTACGCGCGGGGCATCGTCGGCATGCCTTACATAGGCCTTGAGCGGCGACCGCTCGTCGAAGCCTGCGGACATATGCGCGCTGGCCAGCAGGGTTTCGAGATTGACCAGGGTTTCCTCGAGCTGTGCATCCAGATCGTCGTGATGCGCAGAGGCGTGACCGACCACCGCGGCAGTGCCGGAAATGGCCAGCGCATCGCGCGCCGGCAATGTCATGGCACGGGCGAAGCTGGGCGGGGTGCGACCGTACTGGCGCGGGTAGCGCCACGCGCTGACCTGACGCGGGTTCTCGACCCGCGCGCCGGACTGGTCGCAGGCGAGCAGATAAACCTGCAGCCGATGCGGCGAATCGAGATGGCCGATCGCGGTGGCGGCGGGAAAGCCATCGGCGAAGAAGGTGCCCATGCCACGCGCGCGACCTTCACAGAATTGCTTGTAGCGCTCCGCATCGTCGTCGCCGCGATTGATCGCGCCCAGGTAGTTCCATATCCGCAGAACGTGCTGTGTGTCGCGAGCGGCGACGAAGCGGTGCAACTGTTCGTAGGCTCGTTGCGCGGTGGCAGACGGGCCGCCGTGTTCCTGTTCGTCCAGCTCGATCGCCGCGAACAGCCAGCCGCCACCAGCTGACCAGCGCAGCGCACCCTCGCTGCCATGGATCACGTCGGCATCGACGTGCCAGACCTCCAGCGGTGCCGATGCATCGAGGCAGTCCAGCGCCACCTGAAAATGCCTCGGATCGTCGATCGCGCGTTGCTGCCGGCCGAAGCCGAGCACCGCCAGTGTGCCGGGTTTTCTCAACGCGCCGACGACATCGCCTGTGTCATACGACACGCGTGGCGCGTGGCGCGAAAGCGACGCGAGCAGTGGGTCTTCACATCCCTGAATCATTGCGTGCAACCGGGAACGACAAGGGCGCTATGTTACACTCCGCGCCCACTGCCACCGGGGGGAGGCAATGCATTCAGCGCACGGAATCGAGCATGCCAGAACAGACAGCGGTGCAACACGAATTGGCCACCTTGATCGTGGGATGCCTGAATCTCGAAACCGTTACGGCGGAGCAGATCGATCCCGACGCACCGCTGTTCGGCGGCGAGCTGGGCCTGGATTCGATCGATGCGCTGGAAATCGCGCTGGCCGTCTCCAAGCGTTACGGCTTTCAGCTGCGCTCGGACAATCCGGACAATCGGCAGATCTTCACCAGCCTGCGCACGCTGTCCGCCCATGTCGAGCAGCAGCGCAGCAGTTGATCGCGGCGAATCCGCTGCATGGCTGAGCGCGATTCCCCACGCGATGTTCCGGCGCTGCCCCACTCCCGGTCACACGCAGTGGTCGAGCAGGCCGACATGGCGCCGACTTTTCCAGTGCCCGAACATTCCGCACGGAGCTACGCGTGGCTGGCATGGCTGGCGTATCCGTTGCTGGCCATCGCCGGCGCATTGACGCATCGGCAGATCTTTCCGCTGCTGGCACTGTTGTCACTGCTGACGGCGGTGATGCTGCCGCGGTTGTTGTCGCGGCGGGCCGGCCCGTGGCTGCTCTGGCTGGTGCTGCTGACGAGCGTGCTGGTGTCGTCACACTACGGATTTGCCGGGCTGATCCTGGAGTCGGTACCGGTGCTGGTCAATGCGCTGCTCGGGTATTGGTTCGGCCGCACGCTGCGCACGTCGACACCGCTGGTGGCGCGCTTCATTCTCGCGATCGAGGGCGCCGACCGGCTGGCCCAGCCCGGCGTGGCTCGCTACGCCCGCCAGCTCACCTGGTTCTGGACTCTGCTGCTGGTGACCCAGGCCACGGTGCTGGCGATCCTGCTGCTGTGCGCCGCGCACAGCGGGCTGCTGTTCCGTTTCGGCATGGTTCCGCCGCTGCAGATTCCCGAGCATGTCGCTGCGATATGGCTGCACGCCGGCGGCTACATCCTGCTGGGCACGGTGTTTCTGCTGGAATACGGCTATCGCCGCTGGCGCCTGCGCCACCTCGTTCATCCTGGCCTGCGTGAGATGTTGCTACAACTGTCGCGGCAAGCGCCGCACCTGTTGCGTGGCGCGCGGAGCAAGCCGCCATGAACGGAACCGTTTTCGAACAGACTTTTGCGGTCGACGCGGGACATCCGGCGCTGCCTGGCCACTTTCCGGACCAGCCATTGGTGCCGGGCGTGATGCTGCTGGAGCAGGTGGCGCTGGCGCTGCAGGCATGGCGTGGAATGCGCCTGGTCCGCGTGCTGGAGGTGAAGTTCGTGGCGCCGCTGCTGCCGGCCGAGCCTGCCATGCTGCGACTGTCGGAACTGGCCGGGGCGGATGCGGCCGGCATGCGCATCCGGTTCGAGATTCAGCGCGACGGCATCATGCTGGCGCGTGGTCAGGTCGAGGGAGCGAAGTGAGCAGCAACGAACACTGGCAAAGCCGGCCCGAAGGCGGCGGCCCGGTCGCGATGTGGCTGATCCGCACGATCGCGCTGTACGGCGGACGCCGCGTGGCGCGCGTCTGCCTGTATCCGATCACTTTGTATTTCTATCTGCGCCGCGGGCCGGAGCGGCGCGCATCGAAACAGTTTCTGCAGCGCGTGTTCGCACGGCGGGTGATGCCGTGGCAGGTGTTCAGGCATCTTCATTCCTACGCCGCGACCACGCTTGACCGGATCTTCCTGTTGTCGGATGGCGAAGCCGCCTTCGAGATCGAAACCGAGGGACTGGAGTTGCTCGACGCGCGGCTGGCGCTGGGTCGCGGCGTGCTGCTGCTGGGCTCGCATCAGGGCAGCTTCGAAGCACTGCGGGCGCTTGGCGCGCGTCGTCCGCAAGTGCAGTTGCGGGTGCTGCTGGACAAGCAGAAGACCCCGGCGATGACCGAGCTGCTGGAGAAGCTTGCACCCGAGGTGGGTGCCAGCGTGATCGACGCTTCGCGCGACGGCACCTCGATCGCGCTGGCCATGGCCGAAGCCTGCGGCGGTGGCGCGATCGTGGCGATGCTGGCCGATCGCGGGCGCGATCACGAAGTGCTGCGCCGGGCGCCGCTGCTGGGTTCGCCGGCACCGTTTCCGGTCACGCCGTGGCTGCTTGCGCACACCCTGCAGGTGCCGGTGGTGCTGTGCTTCGGTCTCTACATGGGCGGCAATCGCTACCGGCTGATTTTCGAATCGATGGCCGACCGCGTGCAGATTCCGCGGGAAAACCGCGGCCCGGCACTGGATGCGCTGATCGCCCGGTATGCTCAACGGCTGGAACACTATATTCATGTCGCTCCCTACAACTGGTTCAACTTCTATGATTTCTGGCAAGACACTGGTGTTGCTGCTGGCCCTGACCCTGCCGCCGTGGGCGAGCGCGTCGGCATCTGACGCCGCCCCCGCTCCGGTTTCTTCCACCGCGCTGGCACTGATCGCCACGCTGGGAGCACCGGCACCGGCACGCACCGCGTTTGCCGAAGCACGCTTCATGAAAGTGCTGGATCGGCCGCTGGTGGTTTCCGGCGAGCTGGCATGGCTGGGCGGCGACAAGCTGGAACGGCGGGTCGATCGGCCACAGCAGGAAACCTCGACCATTGCCGACGGCGAAGTGACCCAGCAACGCGCGGGCAAGAGCGCGCGACATTTTTCACTGAAGCGTGCGCCGCAACTGCAGGTCCTGCTGGACAGCTTCGTGGCCCTGCTCAGTGGCGACGCCACCCGGCTGGGCCAGGCATTCGATGTTCGCCTGACCGGTGATGTCGCGACGGCGTGGACGCTGAGTCTGGTGCCGCGCGACGCAAAGGTCGCCAGCAGCATCGGCAGCATCGCGGTCGACGGCGTCGGCCGGACATCGCGCTGCATGCGCATGCAGGAGGCCGACGGCGATCTGTCCATCGACCTGCTCGGCCCGCTGTCCGCGAAGATGCCAGCGCAGCCGACCCGCGAGGCGTTGCTGGCGCTGTGCCAGGGAACTCGTTGAGCATGCATCGTGGCGGCCGTGCGGCGTTGCTGCTGCTGTGGCTGCTGGCGCTGGCCGGTCTGGGCTGGATGGTCAGCCAGCGACTGAAGGTCAGCACCGACCTGCGCAGCTTCATGCCGGCGCCGACCACCGCGGACCAGCGCCTGCTGATGGAACAGGTCGGTGAAGGCCCGGGATCGCGCCTGCTGCTGGTGACGATCAGCGGTGGCGGCAAGTCCGACGCGCAACTGGCGGCGCTGAGCCAGGGCCTGCTGAAGGCACTGCATGGCGACCATCGCTACAGCCAGCTGATCAACGGCGGTTTCGATCTCGGCGCGCTCGACCCGAAACTGCTGCCCTATCGATACCTGCTGTCACCGACGCTGGATACTCAGCCGCTGGACGAGACGTTTCTTTCCGACCAGCTGCAACAGCGGCTCGACGACCTGTCCTCGCCGGCCGCCAGCATGTTGAAGAATCTGCTGCCACGCGACCCCACCCTGGAAATGCTGAAGCTGGCCGAACGCTGGGCGCCGGCGAAGTCGCCGGAGATCCGCGAAGGGGTGTGGTTCTCGCCGCAGAACGAAGCGCTGCTGCTGGTGCAGACCGCCGCCGCGGGATTCGATCCGGACGCGCAGCAGCAATCGATCGACGGAATCCAGCAAGCGTTCCATGCGCTGCCGGAGAGCGCTGGCGCTACCCTGGAATTCAGCGGGCCGGGTTATTTCAGCATGGTGGTGGCCGC